>CANQTB010000017.1 GCA_947626665.1 uncultured Eggerthellaceae bacterium | reverse complement strand
TCGTTTTTATTCTTGCGCAGGATTATCGTTGGCTTGGAGGTACCTTCGGTTGTTGAAGTTGTCGATGTCACTCACCAGCAACGTTGAGAGGAAGTGGCAGACCGGTTTGGCTTGTCGTCACGAGAGCTTGAGATCATGGTGATGTATTCGCAGGGAAGCTCATCGCGCTCTACTGGTAAGTGGGCTGTTGAATTCTCCTACCAGCCAGCGACGATGAGGCCGCGCTCGGCGGCAAGATTATTCACGGCATCGATCTGGCGTGCTGTCTGCCGCTGCACTGCGGCGGTGAAGCGCTCGTTCATCGCAGGATTCTCGCTGAGCACCTCAGCAATATCGTCCATGAAGCCTTCCAAAGCGTTTGGGTCATACCAGTCCAGATCCTCCACAAGCGCCAGTTGCTGGGAAGGGTACTCGCGGAAAGGACGGCTTTCCCACGCATAGGGACGGCTTTCCAGCTCATCCGTCGCAGCGCGGCAATAAAACCCACACCCATGATCGAAGAGTGGGGCAATGCGATACCCGTCAAGCGTTTCGGGGTTTCGTATGAGCCCAAAGTTATGCGTATGGCGATCGAAGTTCGCCATGAGGTAATCGGCGACGATCATCTTATCTATCAGGCGCTGCCTCTGAGGAACATCCAGCTCAGCAAGAGCATTCAGGTAACCACGATGAAGATCGCGCCCTTCAGTCACGGCAAAGGCCGTCAGAACATCCTGCGCGGGAATCAGCTCGGCATCGCCGCCCACAAAAGAGGCGCATGAAGAATAGGCACGCTCATGATGGTCAATCACCTCGTATTTCACGAACTCGCCATCTTCGAGAAGGCGAGTTAGAAGGCGTGTGGCGAGCTTTTCATTGTAAGGCTCGCGGTTTTCGTTACCCGTTCCGCCTTTGATGAGGTAATCCGTTCCATCGCGGCGAACCCATGCCTTAACCAACATGCCGTTGGTAGACATATCGGGGGAGCGCGTGGGCATGGCGGAAGAAAACTTAGCATCGTTTTCACCAAGCATGAGCCCGCCGAAAGCCTCATCGTAATCATGATTGCGAAAGTCGATTTCCTCCCATGATGCTTCGGTGCCCTCCGGTTTAAACCAATAGGGATCCGTGAGGCTCAAGCCCCAAGAGCCAAGCATGAGGGCGGTGGGTGTGGGTGCGGTAAACTCGCGAAGTACCGCGGAAAGATGAGGACGAACTGCGGGAATGGCACGGTTGCGCAGCCACTCGGCAAGGTCGTAGCGGTTTGGCAATTTCTCGCGTCGCCCGATCCCGAATGGTTTCCAAGCAATGCCGTCATGTGGTTGAAGCTCGCTCGTTTCGCCTGTTCGGAAGTTATAGGTGAAAGAAAGCACCTCGTGATCGCGGCTCATAAGGACGTAGCGACGACGGTTCGATGAATCTGTTCGCGAAGCCGCTGGTCTTCCTCGGAGGCGCTCTTCGGCAGCGCGGCTTTTCACCGACGCCTCATCCACCGCCCACGAGCGTCCAAGCCTCTCTGCCTTGAGTGAGCCGACAGAAATCAACGCGGTAACTCGCCGAGTGCTGATACCCAGAATGTCGGCGGCTTCTTTTGTGGTGAGCATCTCCACCTCTTCTCCGCACGTTATAGATGAATAAATGCAAACGATACTAACGGCACAGAAAGTATACCGTATAAGGAATAGTTAAATTACAGTAGAACACCGATAAAAGTATTCCGCAACAAAAAATCACCCTCGCGAATCACCCTCGCTAAAAAGCGGAAAGTCTATACTCACAGAGTTGGTTAATCGCCCAGTCACTTTCTTTTCATAGGCCACAAGCGGAGAGCGGTTCATAGGTGATTTTGCTATGCGCTTTCAGTCGTCAGACGAAGCTATAGTTGAGCATTTGGTAAGGATTCCTCCCCTTGCCTCATACTTTCTGCCTCGAAAGCGCCTGAACGACGTAGTTGATCGTTTTTCCTCTGGCAAGATCTCAACTATTGTGGCGCCTTACGGGGCGGGGAAGACCTCCTTGCTTTCTGGCTGGTGTAAGGAACGAGAGGCGAAAGGCGTTTGTTGTCTCTGGGTCTCCGTCGTCAAGGAGATCCATCAAAATGAACCCCTGCTCATCTGGAACTATCTTCTGCGCGTGCTCTCCGCTCGATGGCCAATTCTCTCCGAAGCCCTTGAGGGCTCCGCATTCTCATCGAATGATCAGGCAGCGCGCATCATGGGTAACGGACTCTATCGAATAATGCGTGATGACCCGGCGGAGTGCGTCGTTGTTATCGACGATATCGACAATCTTGGCGTCGCTGATGCAGCGACCGTACTCGAAGCCATTGACATGTACTTTCCTGATGACATTCACGTAATTGCGCTTGGCGCCGAAATCAGCGCGGCAGTGGTGACGCGTGCGCGATCCAAAGGCGTTACTCAAATTAATCCCGAGAAGTTTTTGTTCACCGAGAACGAACTCAGCCACGTATGGAACTCCATTCTCGGCCATCCGGTGAAAAAGGATCTTGTTACCGACTTTATGGAAATCGCGCTCGGATGGCCGCAGGCCTCAACCATCTATGGCCTTGCCTTGGCGAGCGGGGAAATTCTCGAAAGCGATCCATTCAGTGCCGATATGCTTTGCTGGCTGCTCGATGATTTTTTCGAGCATCGGTATTTCTGCTGGGCTTCTGATAGTTTGCTCGATCGTTTTGCCGCTATGTCTTTGATGGACACATGGAATGTGGAGCTGCTCGACTATGTTTTTGAAGGCGATGACGGGCAGGAAATTATCGAGGCACTCGCCAATCATTAGGTGATACGGGCTCCAATTACCGCACTACATCCCATAACCTACTATCCCATCGCTCGCTATTGGCTGCTGCGGCGCTTGCTTGCGATGAATATTGGGAAAGTCAGATCGCTCGCGCTAAGGGCAAGCGATTGGTATGAATCAGGCGGCAAAGAGATGCTCGCCGCCAAATGCACGCTTATCGGGAGCGACTATCAATTGGCGCAAAGTCTTTTGGTGTCGCTTGAGATGCGGCCGTATCGTTCGAATCGCGAACTGCTTAGCGAGTTTTGTCTCCTTGAGCCGAGCCAAATCACGCATGACGATTCACTTTGCCTGATGGTTGCATGGGCCTACACCGGAAATGGGCGCACCGATCAAGCACGAAAGTGGATTGAGCGTGTGGAGCAACATCAACTTCTTGGGCAAAAGCCCTCAATGGAAAGCGAGCGGAGCCAAGAGGACCAAATCGGTCTTGCGGGACAGCACTCACCGGTTACCATCGCAATCCACTGTGTGCTGGCGCAATGTGAGGATATCGATGGGAATATCGAGAAAGTGCTCTCTTTGGTGAAGCTTATCCAATCGGAAGCTAACGACGGCCCCGATATTCTCAAAGCCTATATCGAGGAATCACTCGGAGCGGTTTATCAAAGTTTTGGAACACTGGGTGCTGCACGACAGCATTACATCAACGCCGTGGCAATAGCCGATCTTTCGGATTTTCGCTACCTGGTGACGCTCAGTCGCTATCGTCTCCTTTTGCTCGATATGCTTGAGGGAAACTATCTCAACGCACGGCTCTTGGCCGAGGAATATCTGAAAAAAGCTTCAAAGGACGACGATTTTGTAAGTGGTTATCAGGTTGTTCTTGCCCTGCTCGACCTGAAAGAGCTCAAGGTGGAGAGCGCGGCTAAACGAATCAACGAGGCGAAAAACGTCCTTTCGTGGTATCGGCATCGAAACATGTTCGCCCGCTTGGAAGTTACGCGTGCGCTTTGCCTTAGCCTGCAGGGGCAAAACGATGAGGCGTATCGAACCATCATCCAAACAAACCTCAAGATTCAGAGAAACCCGCTTCCACAAGGGGTTGCGTGGTTTGCCCTGGTGTGCCAGGCGCACATTGCGCTCTCGTGCGGCTATACGGAAGAAGCTAACCGTATTTACACCACGTTGTCGCGTGTGATGAATCCGGGGGCGCTCCATTGCATTGAGGACGTAGGCGTTCTCAAGGCCCACGTTTACTTTCAAGAAGGTGATTACGACAAAGCGTTCAAGATTGCGTCGTCTGTTGCCGACCAAGCGAGGGCCGCCGATCATGAGAGCGCTCTTGTGGATGCCGTGTTGCTGATGGCCGCTGTGCAATATCGGAGGAATCAGCTGGTCAAAGCTCGGAAGATTCTTGAGCGAGTGCTTGCGATGGCAGAGCGTCTGCGTTATGGCGCGTCTTTTGTACAGCTTGGGACGACCGGAATGCTCATGCTGCACGATTACATCTCGCATGCGGGTTCACGCGGTGCGATAGCTGGCTATGCGCGAAGGATCCTTGCAACGATCAATGAGCTGCGAAATCTTCACGAGGGGAAGGGCAACCTGCCTTCGGACTGCTCTCAGCGGCTGACCGAACGCGAACGGGAGGTGCTCCAGCAGCTCAATCTGGGGCTTTCCCGTGCAGAGATCGCCTCGGCGCTCAATGTGTCGTTGAACACCGTGAAATCCCATATCAGCAGGATATACGAGAAGCTCGACGTGAAGAGCCGCAACGAGGCGTTCTTCGTCACGCAGCACCTCCAGGGCGAAGCGTCGGGGCAAAACGGCCAAAAGGATCAAGAGGGAAAAAGGGACAAAAGGGTCGGGAACAAAGGGACAAATAACACAAAAGGTGAGGTCAAAACCGGACGAGGAGCTGCGTTCCTCGCTCCGGAAGGGATAAAGAGGAAGGAGTAAAGCTATGTGCAATACAAACTCTTTGAAAGAAGGTGAATATCGTGGCTAGTAAAGTGGAAGGAAAGCTCAGCTTTGGTGAGAAGATCGCCTATGGCTTCGGCGACTGCGCTGCCAATGTGTATGTAGCCGTCGGTATGTCGTTCATGACGGCGTTCTACACCGACTCCGTGGGCATAGCCGCCGCAGCAATCGGCACGATGATGTTGCTCGCCCGCGTCTTCGACGGCGGCACCGACCTGATCATGGGCGCGATCGTCGACAAGACGAAGACCCGTTGGGGCAAGGCGCGCCCCTGGCTTCTCTGGTCGGCGCCCTTTATGGCAATCGGATTCATCCTGCTCTTCTTGGATCAGCCAACGTGGGACGATACGGCGAAGCTCGTCTATGCCTACATCACGTACATCTTTATGAACTGCATCGTCTACACGGCGAACAATCTGCCGTATAACGCCCTGCTCGCCCGCATGACCTTGAACGTCCAGGAACGTGCGACCACCGCGTCAATCCGCTTCATCATGACGCAGATCACATCGCTCATCCTCACCGCCGTCACCGCCACGCTCGTGACCTCCGTTGGCTGGATGACGCTTTCCATCATCTACGGCATCGTCATGGTCATCATGCTTCTCATCTGCTTCTTCGGATGCAAGGAGCACATCGGCCTTGAGGCCGACGGTGAGGTGAAGGTGCAGGAGGCTCCGCTGAAGGTCGCCCTTCCCGCGCTGTTCAAGAACAAGTACTTCTATCTGCAGGCGCTCATGTTCATGTTCCTCTATGTGTGCACCGTCAACATGGGTGCGACAGGAGCGTATTACAGCAACGTGATGCTCGGCTCGATGGCGTTCGTGACCTTCTTCTCCATGGGCACGACGCTTCCCGCCATGTTCTACAACTTCGCGAACCCCGTTCTTGTGAAGCTGTTCGGCAAGCGCAAGGTCATGCTCGTCGGTGCCGCTCTGCTCGTCATCGGCAGCATCGTCGTGGCGTTCGCGCCCGTTGTTGATCCGTCGATGACCCCTGAGCAGATCCAGGCCACCCGCGACGCCGCCTTCCCGATCGCGATGACCGGTCAGGTCATCCGCGGTCTCGGCACTGGCCCGATCCTCTCCGGCATCTTCGCGATGACCGCCGACGTCGTCGACTACGGCGAGTGGAAGACCGGCATCCGCTCTGAGGGCTTGGTCAACTCCGCCACGTCGTTCGGCATGAAGGTCGGCATCGGTGTCGGTTCCGCCGTCACCACATGGATCCTCGCCTTCGGCGGCTATGTGGAGGGCGTCGCCGATCCCGCGATGATGCTTTCCGTGCAGCCGGCTTCCGCGTTCAGCGCCATTTCCTTCAGCTTCGGTTGGTTCAGCGCCATCCTTGGCCTGATCATGATCGTCATCATCTTCTTCACGAACATCGATAAGGACATCGCTCAGATCCAAAGCGATCTTGAGGCGCGCCACGTTGAGAACTAGAAACCTTTTATGGTGTAACCTATAGGGCGTATCCCCTCTTTTGCGAAAGGCGAGAGAGGGGGCGCCGTTTTCTCTTATGAGAGGAGGCCCTATGTCAGAGGCAAGCGATTTTGTCCGTCGCGTTTTCAAGGAGGGCGACGATGTTCGCGACGCCGGGCTCACGACGCCTGACGATATCACGCGGTTCGATGACATCGCGTATGGGGAAGACCCCGCTCAGCAATCGCTCGATGTATATCGCCCGAAGGATGCGGAAGGCGAAAAGCTGCCCGTGATCGTGAGCGTGCATGGCGGCGGCTGGGTGTATGGCGACAAGGAGCGCTACCAGTATTACTGCATGCAGCTGGCGCAGCATGGGTTCGCGGTTGTGAACTTCACCTATCGTCTCGCGCCTGAGAACAAGTTTCCAGCTGCACTCGAGGATACGAACGCGGTGTTTCACTGGGTATTTGATCATGCCGACGAATATGATTTCGACACCGACCACGTTTTCGCAGTTGGCGATTCGGCGGGAGCCCACAACCTTTCCCTGTATAGCTGCATCTGCACGAATCCGGAATATGCGGCGAACTATGATTTCGCGGTTCCTGAAGGATTTGCTCCCACTGCCATCGCGCTCAATTCGGGCGCCTATACGATCGCTATTGTTGCCGATGACGATTCGCCGATGGCGACCGGCAAGCTCATGGGCGACTTGCTGCCAAACGGCGGCACCGATGATGAGTTGAAGCTGCTCCAAGTGGTCGATTATGTCACGCCTGATTTTCCGCCGACGTTCTTCATGACCTGCCCGGGAGATTTCCTCAAAGACGACGCGCCGAATCTGGCGACGACCCTGCTGGCGAACAACGTCAACTTCGTATTCCGCTTCTATGGTTCACCGAACAAGCCGCTCGCCCACGTGTTCCATTGCGACGTGCGCTCGGAAGACGCGGTGATCTGCAACGATGAGGAATGCGCGTACTTCAAGGAATTCTGCGAGTAAATCATCAAATGCGAACGTGCCTCGTGGGGCAGTGCGGCGAGAAAATGCGAGCGTGCTTCCGAGGAGGTTCTGCGAGAAAAAGGACTTTGAGTAAAGGCTTTGAGGAAAAGGATCAGATGACTATGGCGAAAATCTATGCAACGACTTCCCCTGATGTGACGCCGCAGGAGATGGCCCATGAGCAGCTGGTAAGACGCGCCGGAGGCGAGTGCGTCGTGCTGTTGGAAAATGACGGCTCGCTGCCTTGGGAAGGTTCCGGAAAGCTCGCCTTGTTCGGCATGGGCGCGCGCCGTACGATCAAGGGCGGCACCGGATCGGGCGATGTGAACACGCGCACGAGCATCTGCGTTGAGGAAGGGCTTGAGAGAGCCGGATTCGAAATCATGACGAAAGATTGGCTCGATTGCTGCGAGGCGGAGGCCGTTGAGGCGAAGCGCTCCTATTTGGAGGACTATCTGCCGAAGCGGGCCGAGGAGCTGGGCGTTCAACCGTTTATCGTCACCTTCAACGAGCCGTTCCACGATCCTGATCCCGCGCCGATCGTCGAGGACGATTTGGCAGCTTGCGACCGCGCGGCGTATGTGATCTCACGCAACTCCGGCGAAGGCGCCGACAGGAGCAATGCCCCGGGGGACTATCAGTTCTCTGAGGTCGAGCTTGCCCAAATTACACTTCTCGCTCAATCGTATGACCAGTTTGTGCTCGTGCTCAACATTGGCGGCGTGATGGATCTCAGCGCGCTCGCCGGTATCGAGGGCATAAGCGCCGTCGTGCTGATGGGGCAGCTGGGCAGCGTCGGGGGAGATGTGCTCGCCGATGTGCTCACCGGCAAGGTGAACCCCTCGGGCAAGCTCACCGACACGTGGGCGCGCGCCTATGAGGACTATCCGTCCTCCGCCGGATTCAGCTCGAACGACGGCGATGTTGACGACGAGTATTACACCGAGAGCATCTATGTGGGCTATCGGTATTTCGATACCTTCGGTGTGGAGCCGCTCTATCCCTTCGGGTTCGGCCGTTCCTACACGCGCTTTGCGATCAAACCTGCAGGATTTGCCCTTGAGGGCACCAAGGTGCACGTGAAGGCGCTGGTGGAAAATGTGGGCGATTGCGCCGGCAAAGAGGTGGTGCAGGTGTATGCCTCTGCGACGTCGGGGCATCTTCCGAGGGCCTATCAATCGCTCATGGGGTTTGCGAAGACCGAGGAGCTTGCCGCGGGCGCTGCGGCGACGGTGGAGATCACCTTCGACGTGCGCGATATGGCGTCGTATTGCGCGAACCATTCGAACTGGGCGCTTTTAGGTGGCGATTATCTCGTGCGCGTGGGTTCAAGCTCGCGCGAAACGGTGGTTTGCGGTGTGCTCACGTTGGCGGAGAACACGCCGTTTAGGCATTGCAAGAAGCTGTTTGAGAATGCGGATCCGGCGAGCATCATCACGGCGCCCGCCGCGCCGGCCGTCGAGCGTCCGGAGGGGGTTCCCGTTCTGGCAATCGACCCCGCCGCTATTCCTCGGGAAGCAGTGGCCTATACCACGTCGCATCCCGAGCTTGTCGCGCCAACGGGCGCTGGAACTATCGTTGCCGACGATGTGCGCGCGGGCAAGGCGAGCGTGGAGGATCTCGTCGCGCAGCTCTCGCTTGAAGAGCTTGCCGAATTCTGCGCGGGCACGCTGCGCGCCGACGGCGGCTCGATGGTAGGTAATGCGTCCTATACGGTGCCGGGCGCTGCGGGGGATACGACCTCGGTCATCCGTGAACCGCGCGGCGTGAAGAACATGGTGATGGCAGACGGCCCCGCCGGCCTGCGCTTGCAGCCGATCTTCAAGACCGACTTTGAGGGAAATCTTCTTCCCGGCGGTGAGGTGCTTGGCGATAGCTACACGCCCTTCGATCCTGCGCTCACCGACGAGAACTCCGTCACCTATTACCAATACTGCACGGCCATCCCGATCGGCTGGTCGCTTGCGCAAAGTTGGAACATGCCGCTTCTCGAGGAGCTCGGCTCGCTTGTCGGGCAGGAGATGGAAACCTTCGGCGTGGACATCTGGCTCGCGCCCGCGCTCAATATCCACCGCAATCCGCTTTGCGGCCGCAACTTCGAGTATTACAGCGAAGATCCGCTGGTCAGCGGGAAATGCGCGGCGGCGATCACGCGAGGCGTGCAGAGCCATCCTGGCCGTTATACCTGCATCAAGCACTATGCGGCGAACAACCAGGAGAACAACCGCTACTTCACGAATTCGCACATCGACGAACAGGCCATTCGCGAGATCTACCTCAAGGGATTCGGTATCGCGATCCGCGAGAGCCAGCCGGGGACGATCATGACCTCCTATAACCTGCTGAATGGCATCCACACCGCCAACAGCCACGACCTTCTGCAGGCGGTGGCCCGCGACGAGTTCGGTTTCGAGGGATTCATCATGACCGACTGGTTCACCTCGCAAGATATGCCGGCCTTCACCGGTGGGAGCATAAAATATCCCATCTCAGCCTCCACGGGCTGCGTGTATGCGGGCAACGATGTTCAGATGCCCGGATGCAGCAAGAACGTAACGGACATCATCGACGCCGTGAGAAGCGGCGAGGAGCTTGATGGGTTCGCAATCACGCTCGGCGATGTGCAGTTCTGCGTGGCGAATGTCATCCGCGTCGCGATCGCGTGATGAAGAGGTGAGGTCGTGAGGGGAAGCGGCCTCATGCGAGGTTAGTTTGAGCGGCAGCGCTGGATGGCCCGGTGCCATTGCGCAAGGCGTTCTTGGCGGAAGCTCTCATCGATCTCGGGCAGGAAGGTATGCTCGGGTCGATGAAGCTCCCGTAGTTCGTCAGGGCTGTTCCAAATGCCTGCCGCCAAACCTGCAAGGTAAGCTGCTCCGGCAGCCGTCGATTCAACGTTTTCGGGGCGCACCACCGCGCAGCCCAGCATATCGGCTTGGAACTGCATAAGGAAGTTGTTCACGCATGCGCCGCCATCCACGGAAAGCGCCTCGATCGTGCGGCCCGAATCATGCTCCATGGCATGCAGCAAATCGCAGCTCTGGAACGCGAGCGATTCCAATGCAGCGCGGATGATGTGGCTTTTCTGCACGGCAGACGTAAGGCCGCAGATGATGCCGCGTGCGTCGGGGTCCCACCACGGCGCGCCGAGGCCGGTGAAGGCCGGCACCACGTAAACGCCCAAGGTGTCATCCACCGATTGCGCGTGGATTTCGGTCTCCGCCGCATCCTCGATGAATTCCAGCTGATCGCGCAACCATTGGATGAGGGCGCCGGCGACGAAAACGCTTCCCTCAAGGGCATATTCCGTTTTCGGAGTGCCGCCGTTAGAGGAGGGGGCGCTTGCGGCGATCGTCGTTATGAGACCGCTTTCGGAGCGCACGGCCTCATTTCCCGTATTCATGAGGAGGAAGCATCCGGTTCCGTAGGTGTTCTTCGCCTCGCCGGAGCTGAAGCAGCACTGTCCGAAAAGGGCGGATTGTTGATCGCCCGCCACTCCGCAGATGGGGATGCCGGTAAGAACGCCGGGGCGGTTGGTCGTTCCGAAGGAACCTGAAGAGGGCCGCACCTCGGGGCAGAGGGATGCGGGTATGTCGAACAGCTCGAGCAGTTCCTCGTCCCAGCAGCCGCGGTGGATGTCGTAGAGCATGGTGCGCGAGGCATTCGTCGAGTCGGTCGCGTGTACCTCGCCGCCCGTGAGCGCCCACAGAAGCCACGTGTCCACCGTGCCGAAGGCGAGCCTGCCTTCCTCGGCGGCCTCGCGTGCGCCCTCGATATTATCAAGTATCCAACGCAGCTTCGAGGCGCTGAAATACGCGTCGGGAACGAGACCGGTTTTCTCACGAATCATTTCGGCGACGCCGGAAGCTTTCGTAAGCTCTTCCATGAAAGGCGCCGTGCGACGACATTGCCATCCGATGGCGTTCGTGATCGGTTGGCTGGTCTCGCGATCCCACACGATCGTCGTCTCGCGCTGGTTGGTGATCCCGAGGCAGGCAACCTCCGCAGGCTCTATGCCCGTCGCCACCAAAAGTTCGGTGAGGGCGCCGAGCTGAGTTGAAAGGATTTCGATGGGATCGTGCTCCACCCAGCCCGGCTGAGGATAGATCTGCCGAAGCGGGCGTGAGGCGATGTCGACGACCTTGCCGTTGCCATCGAAGAGGACGGCACGCGAAGAGGTGGTGCCTTGGTCGAGTGCGATCACGAAGCGTTTCGTCATAGCGGCCTCCTTCAACGATGCTGCTTTACGCGGAAGTTTTGCCCTCATCGCGCCCTTTGCGCTACCATGGTTGATATATTACCCGTTATGGGCCGCTTTCGAGAACGAGGAGCACGCCGTGGACGCCACTCACACAAACGAAACATTCAACACGTTCATTTTCGATCTTGATGGAACGCTGCTCGACACGCTTCCCGATCTCGTCGTGGTCACGAACGGCGTGCTTGCCGAATTCGGCTTTCCGAAACGCACGCCCGCGGAGATCCTCTCATTTGTCGGTTCGGGCGTTCAGGCGCTGATGGTTCAGGCGGTTCCCGAGGGCACACCGGCCGACATGGTGGAGAGAGCGCTCGCGCGTTGGAAAGAGAAATACGCCGGCTATCCCAACAAGCTCACGAAACCTTATCCGCACATCCCCGAGACGCTTGCCGCCCTGAAAGCGCGCGGGTGCAAACTGGCAGTTCTCTCCAACAAGTTCGAAGGCGGCGTGTTGCAGGTGATCGGTCAATTCCTCCCCGGATACTTCGATGTGCTCCATGGCGAGAGCGAGGGAATCCCGCGCAAGCCCGACCCTACGGGGCTTCTCCGAACGATCAACGAGCTGGGCTCAACGCCCGAACAGACGGTGTTCATCGGCGATTCGCCATCGACCGACATCGCGACCGCGAAGGCAGCTGGCGTTTTCAGCGTCGGTGTGACGTGGGGGTATCACACCCGCGACGTGCTCGAGGCTTCCCACGCCGATCTCGTCATCGACGATCCGAGCAGGCTGCTTTCCCTTTACGAGCGATAGCCGTCGGGGTTGTTCGACTGCCAGCGCCAGCTATCCTCGCACATGCGGTCGAGATCGTATTCGGCCTTCCAGCCCATCTCGGCATGCGCCTTGTCGCACGCGGCGTAGTTCACCGCGATGTCGCCAGCGCGGCGCGGTTTGATCTCGTAGGGAATCTCGTGGCCGCACGCTTTCTCGAACGCATGCACCACGTCGAGGACGCTTGAGCCCTTGCCGGTGCCGAGGTTGAAGATGCCGACGCCGCGGCGCGTTCCGTCAGGGCTCGCCTCGCCCTTGATCGACCCAATGCCGAGGGGCGCGCCGGTGCCGACATGGCCTGCCATCCAATCGAGTGCCGCCACATGGCCTCGCGCCAGGTCCACCACATGGATGTAGTCGCGGATGCCCGTGCCGTCAGGGGTGGGGTAGTCGTCGCCATAGACGTTCAAATAGGGAAGCTTTCCCACGGCGACCTGCGCCACGTAGGGCACGAGGTTATTGGGGATGCCCTTCGGGTCTTCTCCGATCATGCCGCTTTCGTGCGCGCCGATCGGGTTGAAGTAGCGCAGGAGCACGACGTTCCACTCGTTGTCGCCCACGTAAAGATCGGTGAGAATCTGCTCGAGCATCGATTTCGTCTGCCCGTAGGGATTTGTCGCATCGTGCTTAGGACAATCTTCGGTGATCGGGATGAACTCAGGTTCGCCATACACGGTGGCGCTTGAGGAGAACACGATGTTCTTCACGCCATAAGCGCGCGATACGTCGCAAAGCACGAGCGTGCCGGCGATGTTGTTCCAATAGTATTCGAGCGGCTTCGCGACGCTTTCTCCCACGGCCTTGAAACCGGCAAAATGGATGATGGCGTCGATGTCGTTTTCCGCAAAGATGCTCTCGAGTGCTGTGCGGTCGAGGATGTTCGCGCAATAGAACTTCAGGCGCGCTTCGTCCTCGCCTTTCAGTCCCGCGATCTCGCGCACACGGTCGACGGCCTTTTCGCTTGAGTTGGAAAGATCGTCAACGACGACCACACGGTAGCCCTTCGCCAAAAGCTCGACGCAGGTGTGGCTTCCAATGAAGCCCGCTCCGCCGGTAACGAGAATGCAAAGCTTGTCTGCTGAGGTCGCGAGGCTTTTGTTCGACATGGGGTTCTCCTTCATCGGTGGTGGTCAAAGGCGGTGTTGCCGCGTTGTCATGCTCTTGCCGCCATCATAATATAAACGACGCTCTTCTGCGCATAAAATTGCGTATTGACTATAATGAAACGTGGCGTGAGCAACACCTCATTCATATGTGATAAGTCGGCGAAAAGCCGTAGCGGGCATTCGATCGAAGGCGTTCAAACGAGAGAGGGGCACCCATGGCGAATGTACATTTCGGAACCGATGGATGGCGAGCAATCATTGGAGAAGAATTCACTGAGGAAAATGTCGTGCGTGTTATCGATGCAGCCGCACGGGTGTTCAAGGAGATCTCCGTCCATGCGGGGCGTTCGGGAAACCATCCGGGAACGCTTTATGTAGGGCATGATTGCCGTCTCAACGCCCACCAGTATGCGGCTCTTGCCGCCGAAGTGGCTGCCGCGCAGGGCTTCACGGTGAAGCTGACCGATCGTTATTGCCCGACGCCCGCTCTCTGCTGGACCGTCGCCCACGATGACGAGGCGGTCGGTGGAATCATCCTGACGAGCAGCCATAACGCGGCGGAGTATCTCGGCATCAAGCTGCGCATGGCGGACGGAGGGGCCAGCCCGAAGGAGTTCACCGACAAGGTGGAAGAGGCCATGGTGGCAGAGCCCGCCTCCGAGCGTGGTGCGTATGAGGAAGTCGATCTTATGACGCCTTATCTTGAAGCGCTCCGCTCAATGGTGGACGTCGAGGCCATCGGCAAGGCAGGGCTTCGCGTGGTCGTGGACCCGCTGTTCGGGGCCGGACGGCACTATCTCGCCGACATGCTTCGCGGCATGAACGTGGAGGTCTGCGAAATTCACAATGCTGAAGACCCCACATTTGAAGGGCTGCACCCCGAGCCGATTCCGCCGTGGGTCGATGAGGGCCTCGCCAAGGTGAAGGAACTCGGCTACGACGCGCTCTTCATCACCGATGGTGACGCCGACCGCATCGGCGCCGGTGATTCGGAAGGCAATTTCGTGAATCCCCATCGCATCATCACGCTCATCGTGGAGCATCTGGTGGTCGATCGTGGGCAGAAGGGCCGCGTGGTGAGTACCATCACCGCATCCGCGATGCTCGATCGCATGTGCCGCATGCTCGGGCTCGATCTTGTGTCGACGCCGGTTGGTTTCAAGTGGATTTACGGCGAAATGGAAAAGGGCGGCGTGATGATCGGCGGCGAGGAGTCCGGCGGCATCGGCATTCCCGAGCACGTGAAGGAGCGCGACGGGCTTTTGATGGCGCTGCTTTTGTGCGAGACGATGGCACAGCGCGGGAAACCGCTCGGCGAGCTCGTGAACGATATGTTCGCCAAGATCGGCAAGATGGAATTCACGCGCCAAGGACTCACCGTCAGCGACGAGCAGATGAAGCGCTTCCGTGAGGAAACGGTGCCGCATTACGAGACGGATGAGGTCGCAGGCAAGAAGGTCGTCGGATACGATCGCCGCGACGGCGTGAAGGTCTTGCTTGAAGGCGATGCGTGGGTGATGATGCGTCCCTCGGGCACCGAGCCGCTCGTGCGCATCTATGCGGAGGCCGAGACGGTTGACGAGGTGAACGACCTTTTGCGCGTTGCCGAGCGCATTGTCACGCAAGGCGAATAAAACTCAAGGCAAAAGAGAATATACGCATCAGCGTGAATGGTTGTCTTCGTGGGGAAGGCGCTTGAAGAGCGCCCAAGCTCTCTGTTTGCCCTGCGGCGTTTGAAGAAGCTCATTGAGGCTTTCGAAGCAGACGACATCGCGCCCGAGGAGGCGCGCCGTATCCTGCCGAGGGAGCTTTGCCTCGTAGCCCTCTTCAATCAGGCATAGCGAGAATTCGTCGGCGATAATGAGAAAGAGCGGATCGGCTGCTTCGACAATCGTTCTTATATCAAGGGCGCCAAGCGCCGACGTTTCGAGAAAGCCGCAACCGTGCGGCCCAAAACCAAATGCCCCCATCGTGTTTTCCGTAGCGGTGCGAATTGCCTCAGATGCGCTATGCTCGGTTAAAACCCAGCAAGCTTCTGTGCCGCTGCCTTCAACAAAGCCCTCATAGGCGGAAAGCACAGGGGCGATACTTTCCGTGTACATGTTACTGCTCGAAGGATATTTCACACGATTTCCCTTTAAACGATGATTTACCGAGGCGGCGCATTTCTTTTGAGGCTATCATAGCATGGTGCTGAAAACCCGTCGAAGCGATAGGATGAAGAATATGTGCACTAATGGAGTCAATGTAAACGAATTTCAGCAGATGATCAGCATGATCGAAGATCATTTGAAGATCGAGCGCCGCTGGTCGCACAATCTCGGGCATAGTGCGAAAGATGCGGGCTTCGAAGAGACCTGCGAGAAACTGCACGAGGCGCAGGCGCAGCTCGACGATGTGCTGGCTCTTCTTGGCGAAGCGAAGGACATTCTTGAGGACGAAGCATCGCAGGCGCAGGGCGTGACCGTGAGCCTTGTGTAAACTTAAGGGAAGACGAAAGCGTTGCCGTGAAAATGCCGGCGCAAATACGCCGAAGCATTGAAGGCGGCACGCATAAGCCAGCGTAGGTAGGCGAGCGCAGACGAGCCGACGAACATAAGCCGGCACAATGAAGACGACGGATGAAGGAATCACGATGGCACATGAATTGATGCGATTTTCGGTGGCGATGCCCGAGGATCTTCTCATGCGGTTCGATAGGCTTGTCGGTACGCGCGGCCTTGCACGCAACCGCAGCGAAGCCGTTCGCGATTTGGTCCGCGATGCGCTCGTGGAAGCGGAGTGCGCGACGCCCGGCGCCGAGGTGTATGGCACACTGACGATTGTTTATAGCCATCATGCCTCTGATCTTCAGGAGAAATTGCACCAAATCCAGCACGAGCATTTCTCGGTCATCGTTTCCACGACCCATGTGCATGTCGATGCCCATATGTGCCTCGAGGTGATCATCATGCATGGAGAGGCGGCGCTAATCCAAAGCATTGCGAACATGATTCTTGGCACAAAGGGCGTTGAGAACGGGCGGCTTGTTGTAACGACGACGGGCCGCGATGCTTAAAGGCGCTTCAAAGACAATTCGGAGCCGGCAAGGCCGACGAAGAACTCACAAAGCAAGAAGAACTCATTTCACTGGAATACACGAAGGTGGCTGAAATCATGGGTGAAAACACAGAAAACACGGTCGTGCTCGGTCATGGCAGCGGTGGCATTATGATGCGCCGCATGATCGACGAGCTGTTTTTTGCCGCCTATGGCAACGATGTGCTAGCAAGTGGTGATGATGCCGCCATTCTGCCGGCGCCGGCGGAGGGGCAAAAGCTTGCCTTTTCCACCGACAGTTTTGTGATCACGCCGCTGTTTTTCCCGGGGGGCGATATCGGAAGGCTCGCGGTTTGTGGCACGGTGAACGATGTTTCCACGAGCGGTGCAAGTCCTTTCGCGATAAGCTGCGGTTTCATCCTTGAAGAAGGGTTTTCCCTCGAAAGCCTGCGTCGCATCTGTGCTTCGATGGCGCAAACGGCGCGTGAGGCCGGCGTGAGGATCGTGACCGGTGACACGAAAGTTGTTGAACGTGGGCATGCGGATGGCGTTTTCATCAATACTGCCGGCATCGGTGCGATCGATAAGGGAATGCAGCTCAGCGGCGCCAATTGCCGTATGGGCGATGCGGTGCTTGTCAGCGGGACGATCGGCGATCACGGAATTGCCATTATGAGTGCGAGGAACAACCTCGGATTTGAAGCGAAGGTGGAAAGCGATGCCGCACCGCTGAATCATTTGGTGGCCCACGTGCTTGAGGTGGCGCCCCAAACGCGATGCTTCCGCGACCCGACACGGGGCGGACTCGCGTCCACGCTCAATGAATTCGCCGGTCAATCAGGAGTCGACATACTTATCAAGGAGGATGCCGTTCCCGTCCGCCCACCTGTGGAAGGTGCCTGCGAAATGCTTGGACTGGATGTGTTTCAGGTTGCAAACGAGGGGAAGATGGTTTGCGTTGTTGCCGCCGATGAAGCCGAAGCGGCACTTCGCGCGATGCAAAGTGAGCCATACGGAAAAGATGCGGCAATTATCGGCGAGGTTGTTGCGGCGAAAGACCCCAGCTTCCCGAAGGTTTATGTGCAGAACGGTTTCGGTGGAAGGCGTATTCTCGATATGCTCGTATCGGAGCAGCTGCCGCGTATTTGCTAGCGATTGTGGAGGCCTTGCAAAAAACGCAATGCGGCGGACAAGGCTATGAGCGGGGCCATTGCAAGGATAAGTGCCGAAAAAATAGCGGTTTTAGCAGTTTCCTCTTGCATATGTGCTGATTCATGGTATCTTGCGCACTGCAAGGCAACGCGAGAGGAGCATACATGTCACATCCGATTATTAACACTGATGAATGCATCGGCTGCGGTATTTGCGTTGATTCGTGCCCGCAGGAGGTTTTAGAGGTTGTAAATGGCGTCGCTGAGGTTGTCAACGAAGAGGCCTGCATCGCATGCGGCGACTGCGTAGAGGAATGCCCCATGGGCGCTATTCCGGAGGTCGTTGAAGACTAGCGCTTTTCTGCTTCGGAAAACCTTATAAACGATCTGATAAAAGCCCTCAGCCTGTGATGCCAAGGGCTTTTTCTTATGTGTTGCTGGGGGAAAGGATGCTCATCTGCGCCAGCATCCTTCAACGTTGCTCGTACGGACACGTAATCCGAACACGTAATTCAAATGCGTAATCCGAACACGTTCGGGAGGGGCGCGGATTTTAGCTCGAGAAAAGAAGAACCCCGATGTGAGCTGGGAGGGAGGTAGTTCACATCGGGGTCTGCCTATTGAGACCGCTGGAAAGCGGCTAGGCTACTCGTTCGGCTGGTGCTTACACGGCAAGCTTGTTCGCCTGCGCCACAGTCAGCCAGCCCTCGGGAATCGGGGCGTCGCTGTGGCAAGAAGAGCACCAGTTCACCGAAGCACGGTGTGCCTTGTGGCAATCAGAGCATTCCTTTTCACCATGCTGGGCAAGATGCGGGTTGCGCGGCGCGTACTCGGAAGTAAGCTCAACGAGGTCGTCACGGGTGATGTTGTGGCAATTCTCGTTCAGGCAGAACTCTTCGCCCTCGGGAAGCTCGCGAGCTGCGACGAGTTCTTCGAGCGTGCGCTCTTGCAAAACGTTAGCATACATAGGATCGGTGGAATTCGGGTTCTCAACTAACACATAGTTACCTGAGACCCAGCCCATCGCCTCGCCGATCTGCTCGCTCAGAACCGGAACGTGGCAAGACATGCACGTGTCGCCATCTTCGGCGCGATGGAGCGCAGCCATCATAGCAGAAGCATCAGTTACCTCGTTGCCCCACTTGTCAACAGCTGCTTCGCCGGGGGTTGCCTCATATGTAGGCAGATACGGATCCATTGGCGTATGGCAGATCGCATTGCAGAAGCTCGGCTGCTCGTGCCATACCCAAAAGCCTGCGCCCGCCGCGATGAGAACCACGACGACCACGCCAAGAATGATAGGCCACTTGCGGCGCTTCTTTTTCTTTGGAGCGGCAGTCGTATCGACCTCGGGCTCAGCTGCCACGTTGGCGGCGTCTTCGACGATACCCTCTGCAGGAGTCTCGGGAGTCGCGGCCTCAGTGTTTTTCAACTCTTCAGTCATGACCATTACCTTTCTTCCATTTATATTCCCCACCCACCGTCATCTCTGTTGAGGTTTTCATCTTCCGACGCCCATCGGAGATGCTTGATAAAAACATCAAGAGAGCTGCGATTTAGCTTGGGCTACCAGCCTTATTAATGATAAATTCAAGAGGATTGAAAAACATTTCGCGCTGCCCAAAATAGGGTAATTTCACGATTTAATCCGCAATTTCTCCACGATTCAAAAGCGGTGAAAACACCTGAATGACAATTCGGTTTCATACGTAGTCGCACGACGATTTATCGAGGCATCCTTCCATACACTGTAAAGTTGCTTTCTAAAACCCATAAGTTGTGTTTTGCGGGTTTATTCCGGGAAGGTGGGGGTCGTCGTGAAAATCAAAGTTGGGATCATTTGCTTCTTTCTTGCGTCGCTTCTCACGATGGGAGGCTGTATTGTGGTGAATCCGAGCAATGGAAGCAACGGCGACAACGCCAACGGCTCTGATAATCGCACCGAGCAGCCGCAAGGGCAGGACAACGCGCCGTCACAGGATGGCAATAAGGGCGGAAACGGTGGACAGCAGAGCGCGCCACAGCAGCAAGGTCCCTCTGGAGGCGGCCAAGGCCAGAATGAGAATTATATCGGCAACGATGCGGCACTTGATATCGCGCTCACCAATGCGGGGTTTGAACGCTCCCAGGTCTCCGACATCGATGTTGAGCTGGAAAACGAGCGCGGCACGGTCTTCTACGAAGTGAGCTTCGAGACGCAAACGACTGAATACGACTACGAAATCGACGCTCTAACAGGAGATATCCTCCAGAGCTGGACGGAACCCAACCATCACGACGATCAACATCACGGGCAAAACCACTACTAAAATCTGCCCGATCGGGCATCTGCTTATCGATGGCCTTGCTTTGTTTGCCGTTTATTGTAGTTTGGCGTCGTTTTTCATAGTCGCACCGCTTCGGAAAGCACTTGGTTGCGGAACGGACCAGGGTTTAGCTCAGATATTTCGTAAACATCGACTTTCTTGCCAGACGCTTCGTAAAGCTCTTCGGCTACACCAAACACATCAATCGGTCTAAAAAAGGGGCCTCTGTATAGCAAAACATCAATATCGGAGGTAGAGTCTGCATCGCCGCGCGCATATGAACCAAAGAGATAGGCCTCTGTCATGTGATAAGGCTCAAGAAGCGGCAAAATCATCGCTCGAATTTCATCTACGGTATAAACGGTATCCGTCATCGAAGCCAATCTGTCCTGTTTCCCCTCAAGGTGCTCGTTGAGTTACCGAAAACACAAAGAGTCCCATTACTGGAACTCTCACTGACCTGTCTGGCGGAGGAAGTAGGATTCGAACCCACGGAACCTTGCGGCTCAACAGTTTTCAAGACTGCCGCCTTCGACCACTCG
>CANQTB010000016.1 GCA_947626665.1 uncultured Eggerthellaceae bacterium | reverse complement strand
GTCACGAGATCATCGACAAGCGGTGCCGGCGCATCGAGGGCGATTTCGTAGGTAGCCGAAGTCGAGCGGTTCACAAGGACGCAGGCATATTCCCCCTGCTCACCTTGTTCATCTTGCTTCCCCAGCTCCTTCTGATCGCCCTTATTCGGAAGCCGCCAAAACGCATAGACGTCATCGTTCGGGGCAAATGCCTTGAACTCACCTTCGCGAAGCACGGACAGCCTCCGCCGAAGCTGCAACGCATTCCGATGCATGGTGAGCGTATCGGGGTCTTCCTCGCCCCACGGATACGAACCGCGGTTGGCAGGGTCGGCATAGCCCTCCATGCCCGCCTCATCTCCGTAGTAGATCGAGGGAACGCCAGGCGTCGTCATCTGCACGAGAAGCGCCATCCAGAGCCTCCCCTTCGCAAGCCCCCGCTGATCGGGCGAAAGGCGATAGGAGCAGCGCTGCTCTTCGGAAAGCGTGGCAGGATCGGGCGCCCCGCCCAAAAGCGTGAAGACGCGCGGCCTATCGTGGCTGCCGATGAGGTTCATCATGAGCGCGAACGATTCCGGCGGATAGTTCTCGTGGAGGCTTTCCATCGTCTCGGCGAAATCGTCCGCCGAAAGCGTTCCCAAAAGATACCCGATGAGCGCGTCGCGGAAGGGGTAGTTCATCACGCTGTCAAGCTCGCCACCATTCAGGTAATGGCGCATCTGGGAATACGAGATCTTGTTCGAGGCATCCTCCCACACCTCGCCGAGCACGAGCGCATCGGGTTTCACCGAGGTCGCGGCGCGCGTAATCGCCTTGATGAACGGCTCGGAGAGCTCATCGGCCACATCGAGCCGCCAGCCATGGGCGCCGAGCCGCGTCCATTTCTCCACGATGCCGCCCGCACCCGCAATGAAGTCCTGAAATGCGGCGCTGTCCTTGCGAATGGCGGGAAGATCATCGACGCCCCACCATCCTTCGTAGGTGCCATCGTCATGGAAGGTATACCAGGGGTAGTAGGGCGAATCACTCGATTGCCAGGCGCCGGCGCCCTCATAGTTTCCGAAGCGGTTGAAGTAGCGCGAATCGGCACCGGTATGGTTGAACACGCCATCGAGGATGAGCGAGATACCGCACGCCTCGGCGGCACGGGCCAAGGCAACGAAGTCCTCCTCGGTGCCGAGCAGCGGATCGATGCGCAGGTAGTCCGCCGTATCGTAGCGATGGTTGCTCGTCGCCTGGAAGATCGGATTGAGGTAGATCGCCGTGATTCCCATTTCGGCCAGCTCCGGCAAACGTTCTTTGATGCCGGCCAAATCACCGCCGTAGAAATCCCAAGCGATGACGCGCTGGTTCTCGTCCTTCTCATAAGTGGGAAGCGTATCCCAATCGACGAGACGGCGCGCGATGCCCCGACGATCCGTCGCAAGCTCTCGTTTTGCCCGCTCAAGCGCATGGTTACCTCGCCGATAGCGGTCGGGAAATATCTGGTAGACGACGCCGCCGGCAAACCAGCTCGGCGGGGTCTGGCGTTTTTCATACACGGTTATTTGGAACGAGGGCGGCTCGCCCCACGAAAGCGCACCGACACCGCCCGTTTTTCCCTCTTGGGCGCCGAAGAACATCGCGCCCTGCAGGGTTTCGATGATGAAGGAATACCACAGGATGCCGAGACGCCTTGGCGTGACCGTCGCGCGGAACCACCGTGCACCTTCCGAGGGCACGCCTTCTATTGAGCGGTAGTCTCTCGAAAGTTCATCGGCGGGCTCCATCGGAATCCGCGCGTCGCCATCGAACTCGTTCCACGTGCGAAGCGTGCAAGAGCAAACTTCTTCGCCCCACACCGCGATCGCAAGCATCACGCTCGCGCCAAGCTCCACCGCACCGAACGGTGCGCGGAAGCAGGCAAGACGGCTGTTGTGAAAAGCTTGCAGCAAGCGCCTATCCCTTACGTGGCGTGCGCGCGCTACGCGAGCCGCGCGAAGAGGACGAAGTGCCGGGGGCTTTCTTCGTCGTGGTGTTGCGCGACGTCGTCTTCTTTGTCGCCGTGGACGATGCCGAGGCCGTCTTCTTTGTCGCCGTGGACGATGCCGTTGACGCCTTCTTCGCGGCTCTCGTGGTCGTCGTCTTTTTCGCCGGAGCCTCCGCAGGCTTTTCCGTCGGGGCTGCGGCAGGCTCCTCCTTCGCGGCGGGTTCGGGCTTCACTGTTGGCTCGGCCTTCTCTTCGGCAGTCTTCTCCTCGGTAGGTTTCTCTTGCGGCTCAGGCGGCTTCGGCTCCTCGGCGGCCTTTTTCGCCGGTGCGGCTTTCGCCACCTCGATCTTCACCTCGGGGTGCAGCTTCTCGTAAAGCGCGCAATAGTGATCAACGGCAGGCTTCCACGAGAAATCGACTGCCATAGCCTGACGCTGCAGCCTCTCCCACGCATCGCGGTTGGTCCAGAACACCTCGCAGGCGTTCATCACGCAGTTGACCATCTCGTCGCCGTTGATGTTCGCAAACGAGAATCCCGTTCCCTCGCCGGTGAATTCGTTGTAGGGCACCACGGTATCGCGCAAACCGCCCGTCTCACGGACGATCGGCAGCGTGCCGTAGCGCATCGAGATCATCTGCGCGATGCCGCAGGGCTCGAAGATCGACGGCATGAGGAAGAGATCGGCACCCGCGTAGATGCGTTGGGAAAGCGCGGGGTCGAAGGCGATTCGCGCGCTCATCCATTCGGGATAGCGCCATTCGTAATAACGGAGCGCGTTCTCGTAACGTTCATCCCCTGTTCCGAGTATCACCACCTGAACAGAACGATTCAAAATGTACTCAAGCCCATAGAGCACGAGATCCATGCCCTTCTGCTTCGTGAGGCGCGTCACCATGGCGACAAGGGGACGGCTCGGATCCACCTCGAGGCCAAGCTCGATCTGCAGCTGCTCCTTGCATGCCGCCTTTCCCGAGAGGTCGCTCGCCGAAAACTGTGCGGCGATGCTCTTGTCCGTCGCAGGATCCATCACCTTCATATCGATCCCGTTCACCACACCCGAAAGCGCACCCGAGCGCTCGCGGAAGAAGCGGTCGAGCCCTTCGCCGTAAAATGCCGTGGTGAGCTCCTGCGCATAAGTGGGGCTTACCGTGGTGATGAGATCGGAGTAGATGAGCGCGCCCTTCATAAAGTTGATCGTCTTCGGCTCGGAGTCGATATAGAGGGCGCGCGATGCGTTCGGGATGCCCGAAAGCCCGCAGATGTCGCTGAGCACGAAATCGCTGTATTGGCCTTGGAACTGCGCGTTATGGACGGTGAATATCGTGCGGACGTTCTCGTAGAGCGGCCAGCCCTGGTAGAACTCGCGCAGAAACACCGGCGCAAGAGCGGTCTGCCAATCGTTGCAATGCAGGATGTCGCAGGTGAAATCCGGAATGTACTGGAGGCTCTCGGTGATCGCCTTCGAGAAGTAGGCGAAGCGCTCGCCGTCATCGAAATAGCCGTAAAGCGCATCACGGCGGAAATAGTCCTCGTTGTCAACGAAATAGTATTCCACGCCGTTTTGGATGATGCGCTCGAGCCCGCAGTAGACGCGGCGCCAAGCAAGGTCGAGGTAGAAATCGCAGATATGCTCCATCTCGTCGCAGTACTTCTGGGCGATCGTTCCGTATTTTGGCAGCATGACGATGACGCGCACTCCGGCCTGCGCCAATTGCTGCGGCAGCGTGCCCGCCACATCGCCCAGCCCGCCGGTCTTGCAGAACGGCGCACACTCCGAGGTGGCGAACAAAACACCCATTCTGCGTGTGACGGCAGGCATTACCGTCGTTTCTGATGCATCCTGCATTTGTGCTTCCTTTTCTCCTTCGTCAACTTTCATGCGCTAAACGCCCCGCCGGAAAGCGGGACGTTTCGGCTTTTCGTCGATCATTTTCTCACAACCTGAGGCAAGGTTAGAAGGCGGAACCCTTACCGTAGAGGAAGATCGCCTCGGGTGTCCCCTTCATCTCGGTCCCCGCCGGAATAACGTTGTCCTTATCGATGATCGCATCCTCGATATGCGCGCCAGCGCCTATGACGCATGACTGCAAGATGATGCTTCGGCGCACCACCGCACCCGGCTCTACGATCACAAGACGGCTTAAGAGCGAATCCTCCACCGTGCCCGCAATTTGACATCCTCCCGAAACGATCGAGCGCTTCACCTTCGAACCTGCCTCGTATTTCGCCGGCGGGATATCCTGCGCCTTCGTTTGAATGGGACGGTCGTTGTTGAATATCTCCTGCAACATGCCCTCATCAAGGAGCTTCATATTGTTCCGATAATAGGCCTGAAGTGAGAAAACGGGCAATGCCTCGCCGTCGAAGAAATACGGTCGTACGTCGAGACGCCCCATATCGGCCGCCATCGCCTCGAATAGATCGAGGTAATCCTCCGCCTTATATGCGGCAAGAAAACCGC
Source organism: uncultured Eggerthellaceae bacterium (assembly GCA_947626665.1). Classification (GTDB taxonomy): domain Bacteria; phylum Actinomycetota; class Coriobacteriia; order Coriobacteriales; family Eggerthellaceae; genus CANQRF01. Next base: position 16,223 of record CANQTB010000016.1, on the reverse strand, counting down.
GCAGGGAATTCACCGACATCACGCAGCAATCAAGAAACGCCACGTCTTTTTCCTCCACGCCAAACGAGACGCCACGTACGCGGCCGTCGTCGAGCTTCAGGTTCAAAAGCGCCTCGTCGGCCTCTTTCGCCTCAGAGCACACCATCGTCACCTCGGCGTCGGACGCAGCATGCGCCTCAATAACTTGCCCGAGATCGATATTCATAATAATGTTCGCCGCAGCCAAAACCACATAGGGCTCATGCGCCTTCTCGAGAATCACCTCATTGTCGAGCAGATCGCGAATGAGAAAACGCGCGTCGGAACGCGTGGAGCCAAACGCCGTGCCCGGCAGGAAGAACAGGCCTCCCTGCTTACGGTCGAGCGACCAGTCTTTCAAGCGTGAAATATGGTCGACAAGTGAACGGTATTTATAGGGCAATATCATGCCGACCGTGCGGATCCCCGAATTCACCATCGAGGAAAGCATAAAGTCGACCATGCGGAACCGTCCGATTACCGGAACCGAGGCCGCAGGGCGCGATGCCGTAAGCTCGGAGGGATTGACGGAAGAATAGTTGGTGGTAATAATGCCGATCGCACGCTCCATCACGATCACCTGCTTCCCTCAATGACGACCATATTGCCGACGACGGCGATGTCCTTCGTCGCATCGCCCGTACCGACGACGGCACCTTCTTTGATCACGCTGTCCTCGCCGATAATCGCGCGGACAACGCGCGCGCCAGCTTCCACACGAGCGCGTGGCAGAAGCACCGAATCGATAACCTCGGCATCCTCGGCCACATAGGCGTCGGTGGAGAGGACGGAATGGCTCACCTTGCCGAGCACCATCGAGCCGTTCGCCACGATGGCGTCTTCCACCTGCCCCTTCGGGCCGACGTAATGAGGAGGCCGCGTCGGTGAGTTGCTCATGATCGGCCAACCTGGCTTGTAGAGGTCGAATTCGGGTTCATGCCCAAGAAGCTGCATGTTCGTCTCGTGGAAGGAGGCGATGGTTCCCACATCTTTCCAGAACCCGTCGAAATGATGGGCAAGCAAGCGCCTTCCGTCGGCGAGAAGCATCGGGATGATGTCCTTGCCGAAATCGTGCTCCGATTCCGCATTGGCGGCATCGGCGACAAGCGCCTCGATAAGCACATGCGCCGAGAAGATATAAACGCCCATCGACGCCTGATTTGAACGCGGATTTGGCGACTTCTCAGCGAACTCCGTGATGTAGCCGTTCTCGTCGGTTAAGAGGATACCGAAGCGATGTGCATCCTCCCACGGCACCGTGAGATACGAAACGGTGAGGTCGGCATCGTGTGCGATATGGTCCTCAAGCATCTTGCGATAATCCATCCGGTAGAGATGGTCACCCGAGAGAATGAGCACATATTCGGGATTATGGGCCGCAATGTAATCGAGGTTGCGGTAGATCGCATCGGCTGTGCCGGCATACCACGAACCGCCGGATTCAGTGGCGTAAGGCGGCAGGATCGAAACCCCGCCATTACGCGCATCAAGGTTCCATGCGGCGCCCGAACCGATATAGTTGTGCAACTGGTAGGGGCGATATTGCGTGAGTACGCCCACCGTATCGATCTCCGAATTAGCGCAGTTGGAAAGCGAGAAGTCGATAATACGGAACTTCCCGCCGAACGAAACTCCCGGCTTGGCGATCGATCGCGTCAATGCGCCAAGGCGCGAACCTTGCCCCCCTGCAAGAAGCATGGCGATGCATTCCTTCTTGCCCATAGACTTCTCCTTTCTACAAGCCTTATCCTCAAGCCCTCCTGCGGTTTCCCGCAGGAGGCATAGCGCTCGTTCGCTTCCCTCCCCTTTGCGGCCCATACGCATCACGCGTCAGGCGCCGCTTTTCGCCGCTTTTCGCCGCTAGCCGCCGTTTACGTCTTTTGGCCTTATATGCCAAATCTCACGCGCGTATTCGCGAATCGTGCGATCGCTCGAGAACCATCCCGAGTTCGCGATATTGGCGAGCGACATCCGTGTCCACCGGGCACGGTCGTCGAACACTTGCGTCAGCTCTTCCCATGCCTGTACATAGGAATAAAAATCTTTCAGCACGAAATCAGCATCGTTTGAGTGCAGCAGCCCATCGGAGATGAGGTTGAAATTGCCCGAAAGGCCCGCATACGTTCCGTCTGTCAGCTGATCGACTACCTTGCCAAGCCGGTGAGGATCCGAGCGATAGGCGTTCCACGCATCGTAATAGGCACGGCCCGACTTGAATTCCTCCACCTCTTCGACGGTGAGTCCGAAGATCTTCATGTTCTCGCGCCCGACGAGCTGGGCGATCTCCACGTTCGCGCCGTCGAGCGTTCCCAACGTGATAGCGCCGTTCATCATGAGCTTCATATTCGAGGTGCCGGAAGCCTCCATTCCTGCCGTCGAGATCTGCTCGGAGATATCCGCCGCAGGATAGATGAGCTGGGCATTCGAGACGGCGAAGTTGGGGATGAACGCCACCTTCAACCTGCCGTCGATGCGTTCGTCCTCGTTGACGACCGCGGCGACGCTGTTGATGAGGCGAATAACCTCCTTCGCGAAGGTGTAGGCCGAGGCTGCCTTGCCCGCGAAGATGAAGGTGGTGGGAACCGGCTTGAACGACGGATCCGCCAGCATCCGGTTGTAGAGATCCATCACCTTGAAGATGTTCAAGAGCTGACGTTTGTAGGCGTGGAAGCGCTTCACCTGCACGTCGAAGACCGTCGAGGGATCCACCGACACCCCGGCGTTCCATGCGATGTAGCGCGCGAGGCGCTCCTTGTTCAGCCGCCGCGCCTCGTCGATCGCGATGAGGAACGAGAGGTCGTTCTCGAAATCCTTCAGGCGCGCGAGCTCAGAGGCATCGGAAAGCCATTTATCGCCAATCGCCTCGGTTATCGTGCGCGCGAGCGCCGGATTCGCATTCGCCAAAAAACGACGATGCGAGATGCCATTGGTCTTGTTGTTGAACTTTTCGGGCGTGAGCACATAGAAGTCCTTCAGCACGTCGCGCTCAAGGATCTCGGTGTGGATCTCCGCCACGCCATTCACGGAATGCGAGCAGATGATGGAAAGGTTTGCCATACGCACTTGGCCGTCCCAGAGGATCGCGGTTTTATGGAGCGCCTCCGACCAACCTGGCTGCCCCGGCGTGAATGTCTCACGATAGCGCCGGTCGATTTCCTCAATATACATATAAACGCGCGGCAGCATCTTGCGAAACATCTCGATCGGCCATTGCTCAAGCGCCTCGGGCAACACGGTGTGATTCGTGTAGGATATGGTCGACGTGACGATTTCCCACGCCGTATCCCAATCGAGACCCTCGTCGTCGATCAGCACGCGCATAAGCTCGACGCCCGCAAGCGCTGGATGCGTGTCATTGGTATGGATGGCCACGCGCTCAGGGAAAAGCGCCCAGTCGATCGTGTCGTCTGAGAGACGGTGCTCGCTTTTGTATTGCTTGATAATCGATCCAATGCCCGCAGCCACGAAGAGATATTCCTGCTTCAAGCGCAAGATACGTCCCTGCTCGCCCGCATCGTTGGGATAAAGGATGGCCGATATCGCCTCCACGTCGGTCTGAAAGCGCGAAGCGGCGGCATAGTCTCCCGCATTGAAGGCGTCGAGGTCGAAATTGTTCTCGAGCGGCTCGGCCGACCAAAGCCGAAGCGTGTTCACCGTTTCGCCGCCGAAGCCGACGATCGGCACATCATAGGGAACGGCGTTCACCGTTTCTCCGTCCTCGAGGGTAAACCAATAGCGATCGCCCTCCGCATGACGCACCACATGACCGCCGAACGTCACCTTCACCGCCTGCTCAGGATGCCGCGTCTCCCACGGGAATCCGTGCGCAAGCCAGTTGTCGGCAACCTCCACTTGGCGGCCGTCAACGATGTCTTGGCGGAAGAGGCCGTAGCGATAGCGCAGTCCGTTGCCGTTGCCGATAATGCCCTCGGCAGCCATGGAATCGAGGAAGCAGGCTGCGAGTCGCCCGAGGCCACCGTTGCCGAGCCCAGGGTCCACCTCGCAGGCGGCGATGGTTTCAAGCGATGCGCCCATCAATTCCAGGCCTTCTTGGACGACATCGAGAACGTCGTAGTTCAAAAGATAGTTTTCCAAAAGCGGACCGATGAGAAACTCAAGGGAGAAGTAGTAAACGCGCTTCTTGCCCTCTTGGGCCGCTTCGCTCGACGTGCGCGCGTGCTCAATGCGCGAACGCGAGGCGATCAGCTTGCAGAGCGCATCGAGCCGTTCGTAATCATCGGCATATTCAAATTGCTTTCCCGTCGCCATTTCGACGGCACTGCGATATCGGGTTGAAAAATCTTGGGCACTCTCGAAGAGTCGTTTCACGAGGTTTTCTCCTTGAACGGTTTTTTGCTTTCCTTCTTTTCCTTATGAGGCTTCTGTGCCTTTGCAGGTTTCGGGGAAGCGCTCTCTGCTTTTCCTTTCTTGGCGGAATTCTGCTTGCCGGAAGCTTGGGCAGGCGCTGCGTTTCCCACATCGTCGCCGCCTGCCGCCTCGGCATCCTGAGCGCCTTTCAGCGCACGCTGCGCCGCTTCGCGCTCCGCTGCCTCTCGGGCGGCGGCGCGTTCCTTGCGCACGCTTTCGGGAAGATCGCCCGTACGTGCAAGCACGATGCCCGCAAGCGGCGGTACTGTGATCACGATGGAGTTCTCGCGCCCGTTCCAAGGCTCCTCTTCGCTCAGCATTTCGCCGCTGTTCACTTTACCCGACCCGCCGAACTCAATGTCGTCAGAATTGAAGAGTTCCTGATAAACACCTTCTTGCGGAACGCCGAGACGGAAGCCCTCGCGCGTCGCCGGATCGAAGTTGATGAGAACAACCAGCTCATCCTCAGGGTCGTTGCCCCGACGGATGAAGGAGATGATCGATTGCGCTGCGTTGTTCGCATCGATCCATTCGAAACCATCCCACGTGTAGGCGCGCTCCCACAAGCCCGGATGCTTCAGATAGAAATCGTTGAGGCACGCGATAAAGTGCTGGTGGTTGCGATGCGTGTCATAATCCTTCGCCAAGAACCACTCAATGCCCTCGTAATAGCGCCATTCGATGAATTGGGCGATCTCATTGCCCATGAAATTGAGCTTGGCGCCCGGATGCGTCATCTGATAGAACGCGAGCGAGCGCATACCGGCGAATTGGCGCCACCAATCACCGGGCATCCGTCCGATGAGAGAGCATTTCCCGTGGACGACCTCATCGTGCGAGAAGGCAAGGATGAAGTTCTCGTTGAAGGCATACATGAGCGAGAACGTAAGCAGATTGTGGTTGCCTGGGCGCCAGGGGAAGTCGGTCTGCATATAGTGCAGCGTGTCGTGCATCCAGCCCATGTCCCACTTGTAGTGGAAACCGAGTCCGCCATCGGCCGGCGGATAGGTGACGAGCGGCCATGCCGTGCTCTCCTCCGCCATCATCATCACATCGGGATGGTATTTTGCCACCGTCTCATTGATCTTCTGCACAAAGGCGATGGAGACGAAATCCTCCTCGGTGCCGCGCTCGTTGAAGACCTTCTGCGCCGGATCGTCGATGCCGAAGTTCAGGTAGAGCATCGAGGTCACGCCATCGATGCGGATGCCGTCGGCATGGAAGTTCTCCAACCAATAGAGCACATTCGAGAGCAAAAACGACTGCACCTCGCCACGCGAAAGATCGAACTTGAGCGTGCCCCAGTTGGGATGCTCCTCCTTCTCGTAGAGCATATGGCCGTTAAAAGTGGCCAACCCGTGCGCGTCTTTGCAAAATCCACCAGGCACCCAATCGAGGATCACGCCGATTCCCGCCGCGTGGCAAGCGTCGATGAAGCCACGGAACATGTCGGGCGTGCCATAGCGCGAGGTCGGCGCGTAATAACCTGTCACCTGATAGCCCCATGATCCATCGAAGGGATGCTCCATCACCGGCATGAGTTCGATGTGGGTGTATCCCATCTCCTTCACATAAGTCACAAGCTCATCGCCCAGCTCATCGTAGTTAAGATACGATCCGCCGCCTTGCCCGTAGCCCAAACCGTCGAGCCCATCGTCATGGCGCTTCCAGCTTCCCAGATGCACCTCATAGATGTTGAGCGGCTCGGAGAAATGATCGGTAGAGGCACGATGGGCAAGATATTCGCCATCGCTCCACACATAGGAGCTTTTCGCATCCTGAATGCGCGACGCCGTACCGGGAGGACATTCCGCCCAAAAGGCATAGGGATCGGCCTTATAGAGCTCCTCGCCTTCGGCCGTCACAACGAAATACTTATAGAGCACGCCCGGCTTCACGTTTGGGATGAAGCCTTCCCATATGCCTCCCGTGCTGCTTGGGTAGAGGGGATCGACAGTCGTGTTCCATTCGTTGAACTCACCGACCACCGAAACGCTTTTAACATCAGGACACCAGAGGGCGAATTGATAGCCCGTCTCCCCGTCAAATTCGGCCTCATGAGCTCCGAGTTTTTCCCAGCTTCTTAACCAATCACCCTTTGCAAGCAAGAAGAGGTCATCTGCGGAAAGGGTCGTACGGTTTTTGCTCATGGTTGCCCACTTTCTTCCAAGAAATGCGCTCGCCTGTAGGTCAAGATACCATAGGCACGATTGTAGTCAATTAACGGCGATGCGCCACAACCTGTGAACAATTTGTTTCGCCACTCTTCCGAGCGGCGAAACTAAAGTAGTGCGCGGGAAAGGGCGTTAGGCAGATCGCTTGCGGAAACGAGGATTTCCGTATGGGTGCCCATGTCGCGCAGCTTCACCTGCCCCGTTGCCCATTCATCGGGGCCGAGTATCGCCACGCGTGCCGCTCCCAGCTTATCGGCAAGCTTGAACTGGCTCTTGAGGCTTCGGCCCTGATGGTCCATCTCTGCCTTGAAACCGCTGTCGCGGCAAAGCTGGACAAGCCCAAAAGCCTCATGTCGTAGGCTCTCGTCCACGCATGCGACAAAGACGTCGCAGGATTGAACGGGCGCAAACTCAAATCCCTGCGCTTGCAGGGCAAGCACGCAACGCTCGTAGCCAAGAGCAAAGCCCAACCCCGCCGTCGGGCGTCCGCCAACCTCTTCGGCAAGCTTGTCATAGCGGCCGCCTCCACCGATGGCGTTTTGGCTCCCAAGACCATCGATCACCTGCACCTCAAAGACAGTACGCGTGTAGTAGTCGAGCCCACGAACGAGCGTGGGATCCTCCTCATAGAAAACGTGAGCAGCGTCGAGCAGCTCTTTCACCAGGTTGTAATGCTCACGGCAATCGTCGCACAGATAGTCGGTAATATGCGGCGCATGGGCCATCACCTCGGCACAACCCGGCTCCTTGCAGTCGAAGGCACGCAGGGGGTTCGTCTCTTTGCGCGCGCGGCAGGTTTCGCAAAGCTCTCCGTTGTGCTCATCGAGAAAAGCACGAACCTTCCCTCGATAGGCAGGGCGACAGTTTTCGCATCCCATCGAATTCAGAAGAAGGCGCATCGATGAGGGTCGGATGCCGATCTCCGCAAAAAAGCGCATGAGCATGACGATCGCCTCGGCATCGATGCTCGGGGCATCGGCACCGAGGCATTCCACGCCTATCTGGTTGAACTGGCGCTGACGGCCTTTTTGCGCACGTTCGGCGCGAAACATCGGCCCCGCATACATGAGCTTAACGGGCGCCGCCCCTTGGGGAACGAGATCATGCTGAACAACCGCACGTACCACACCGGCCGTTCCTTCCGGACGAAGAGAGAGGCGGGCATTCGTACGCAGCGGCTCACCCGCTAAAAGCTGACGAAGATTCCCACCGGAAATCGCCGTGTACATCTCCTTCGAAACGACGTCGGTCGCCTCCCCGATGCCGCGCACGAATAGATCGGTTTGCTCGAATATCGGCGTATCAATTGGCTGATAGCCATATCGTCCGAACACCTCGATGGCAACCTTCTGGAAATTCCTCCAATATGCCGCCTCGTCGGGAAGGAGATCTCGCGTGCCCTCAGGCGCCTTTATCGAACGTGCCGATCCCATATCTGAAATTCCTTTCTGCGTTGCTTTGCCGCTTGCCATTTTCTCATGCTTTAGGCGATGGCGCACGCTTTTCTTGTTGCGAGATATTGCACCTGATCGGCGCCACAGACAAGCCTATCTGAAGTTTTGAACCTCAAGCGAATGGAGCACATTGGTAAGCGCGTCATCGGGACGATGGATCGCGACAAGGGTGAGGAGCGCCCTTGCAACAGGGAAAAGACCCTCGTCAACCGCCGCATGCAAAGCACGGTCCATATCATCGAGAAGCGCCGATGCCGGCGCAAGGGGGATTCCCGCGGCCATAAGCGTTTCATCCACCTCGTCGCGTTGGATCATCGGAACACCCTCCTCGCTCAAAAGCTCGTGCAGCTCCATCGTCGCCTGAGCCATATAAGCGGTAGAGGTAAGTATCGATTTCAGATAGCAGGCAATTCCCGCCTTGGGCTTTTTCGATCGCCAAAGCACATAGGCAAGCTGATAATATGCCGCGGCAATCTCCTCGGGAATGAGGGCGATCGCAAGCGCCTGCTTCAAAAGATCTGCCGCGCTTTCAAGATCGCCGACCAACATATAAGCCCGGGCGCAACGACGATATGCGGGCGTGAACGTCGGGGCTATCTCGATGCAACGCCTCCCATATCGCACAGCTTCCTCGGAATCGGTAAAAGACCCGTCCAAAAGGTTGAGCGCATCGAAATAACAGAGGAAGAGCGATGTCGGCGCGAGATCAACCTTGCGCCCCTCATCAAAATCACAGAGGTTGTAAAGCACACGCGCCACATAGTTATCGAACATCCGATGAACGGTTTCCGGCGTGTCGCGATAACGTCCCGTGCTTTCCGCCTCGGCGATCGCCTTACGCAAAACGTTTCCCGCTTCTGCTTGGTTCGTCAGCATAAGCTGATTGGCCTGCTCGTGAGCCCGCGCATAGGTATCGAGGCCGGCGAAGCAGTTTTCCACTGCCTCACTGTCAGCCGCATTCACGCTGCCTTGAGTAAGCCCCGTCATCAGGCGCGTACATGCCTCATAGACAAGCGGATTCTCCGTTTGCTCGCGCCACTGCAAAACAATGCGCGTTGCCTCTTGCACGGTCGGCTGAACGCGCAGATTCGCTGCAAGCGCCCTCCCCTCTTCGCGCACCACGGCACCGTAATCGATACGCAGATCATCAGTTGAAACGGCGCCAAGCGAAAGTGCGGCGTTCAACGACAGCGCGCGATGTTCGAGTTCAGGCTCACGCACACGCTTGCGTGCATTGGGAAGCTTCTCAAGAAGCCCAAACGGCGCTATGGGCCGCGCAGCCTTCCCCTGACGAGCGCCGCACGCTTTGAAAAAGGCCGTCGGATCATCTAAGGACGCCTTTCGATACGCCCCATCTGCCGTAAAGCCCTCGCGTGTGAAGACAACCATATAGAAGGGATCGGCGGCGCCCTCGCCCACTTTCTCTGACAGAACATCCTCGCCATGCTCGGCAAACGGTCGTGCGAAAACGCTTACCTGCTCGATGTTCGACGAGGCCTGGAAGGCGAATGCAGCAAGCGCGATACCGGCATGGGCCGCGTAGCGAAACGCCGCAGCCTGTCGCATGGCATCGTCGCAGGGCAGCCATTTGCCAAGCTCTCGATCGAATCGCATCGGCGGCATCATATCGCTATCGGGAGCCATCAGCGAAAAAGCCACGATGCCCGCAGAGAGATCGGCTTGGAAAATCGTATCTATGCGATAGGGCGTACGAAGCGATTCTATCGCCGTAGAAAGCGCGAACCGCAGCTTCCATTCGCTTGTCGTTTGCTTCTGCTCGCTTTCGATATCGGGAGCTTGGATGGCGAACTGTTCGCGGATCATTTCGTCGGTTCGAATACATTCCAACTCATTCGCCTGTGCCGCATGCGCCCCCAGATGATCTTGGGCGAGCAGGAAGCGATTAAGCGCCGCCTCTATTTTGACAATCGTGCGCTCGGGGATAACGACATTTTCGTCCATATTGCTCAGATAGAATGTGTTGGCATAAGGCTTCGTTCGAATGAGGCGCAAAGGCCCCGCATAATCATCGGAGAACGCGCCCAAGAGCCATTCCTCTGCAACCGCCTCGGAAAAGCCCGCCTCGCCAAGCCAAACAGCGAAAAAACGCGCGAGATCGGGCGCATGAAGCACCGGATCCTCCTCCGCTGCGGCAAGCAACATACGGACCGCCCTCAAGCCGCGCACGACATTGCCCGCGCGGATAAGATCCGTCACCGAGACGAGCCCGCTTGAGGGAACGGGCATGCCGGTCAATTTTGGCCGATAGACGAACGCCGCATACAAATATGCGATGAAATCGGGATAGGAAATGTCGGCGACGCTTTCGGGAAAGCGATACCACGTATCAGAAACGCGATAGCGGTTTTTCTCGCGAACGAAGCGCGCCAATTTTCGCAACGGCCCGTCACCGTTGCGCGCATACACCGTTCCGCCTTCGCCCGAACCGTGAGAAGGGTCGCGCCTTTTGTCTTGCGGCTCCTGCGCATCCGGAACAAGCATAAGATCGGGAGCACAAGCGGGAGGCGCTACAACCACCGTGTCAGTGGAGAAAGCGCGCCCATAACGGTCGAGATAGGCGACGATCTCTGCCTGCTTCTCACCATGAAACTCGACAAGGTAATAATCGCCTCGGGAAGGGGCCGCGATGCCACGCACCCAACCGAATTCTCGCGAGGTCTTGGCAGGTGTCTCAGCATCGACGCGCACCGGCGCCAAACAGTCAGCAAGGCGCCTCTTCGAGACGCCCAAGCCGCTGAGATGTATCAAATGTTTATCAGCCAAGCGCTCCAACCACCAAATCGCCCATAGCCACCGTGCCGACGATCTTTTCAGCAGGGCCAGTCTCATTTGCCAGATCGCGCGTCCGCCAGCCATCAGCCAACACGCGTTCCACCGCGTTGGCGATCGCATCAGCGGCCTCGTTTTGGCCGAAGCTGTAGCGCAGCATCATCTCCACCGAGAGGATCTGCGCCAGCGGATTCGCCACACCAAGGCCGGCAATGTCGGGAGCGCTGCCATGGCTCGGCTCGTAAAGCGCCGTGCCGTCGCCCAAGCTTGCGCTCGCGAGCATGCCAAGCGAGCCGGTGATCATGCTCGCCTCATCGGAGAGAATGTCGCCGAACATGTTCTCGGTCACCACGACGTCGAACTGAGAGGGCCTCGCCACAAGCTGCATCGCCGTGTTGTCGACGAGCATATCGATGAGCTCGACATCGGGATACTCGGCGGCGATGCGATGCGTCACCTCGCGCCAGAGGCGGCTCGTCTCCAAAACGTTCGCCTTATCGATCGAATGCACGCGCTTGCGACGTTTGCGCGCCGTCTCGAAGGCGTGGCGCACGATGCGCTCGATCTCGTATTCGCGATATTCCATCGTGTCGAAGGCGCGCTGCCCGCGGCCTCCATCCACACCGGCGCCTTCTTCGTCGTAGAAGCGCTCGCGTGCGCCGAAATACAGCCCGCCGGTGAGCTCGCGCACGATGATGAGATCGACGCCTTCCACCACTTCTGGCTTGAGCGTCGAAGCATCGGCAAGTGCGGAGAAAATGCGCACGGGGCGCAGGTTCGCATAGAGGCCAAGCGCCTTTCGAATTCCCAGTAACCCCTGTTCAGGCCGCGGCTTATCTGGATCGGTGGTGTCCCATTTCGGGCCGCCGACGGCGGCGAGCAGCACCGCATCGGAAGCTTGCGCGACGCGAAGCGTCTCATCGGGAAGCGCCGTGCCACACGCATCGATCGCGCAACCGCCGAGCAGCGCCTCGGTGTATTCGCAGGAAAAACCATAGCGCGCGCCAACAGCATCAAGTACCTTCACGCCCTCGGCGATGATCTCGGGACCGATGCCATCCCCCGGAAGCAGGGTCACCTTATAGGTCTTGCTCGTCTCTGCCATTATGCTGACACCTCGTTTCCCAACACGGCGCGGGTGCGGTTGATGAGGCCGCCCGCTTCGATGATCTCGCGGATGAACGGCGGAAACGGCTGGGCTTGGAACGTCTCGCCCGTCGTCTCGTCGGTGATGATGCCCGCATCGGCGTCGACCGACACGACGTCGCCCTGCGAGATCGCGTCGACCGCCTCGGGGCATTCCATAATGGCAAGCCCCGTGTTGATGGCGTTGCGGTAGAAGATGCGCGCAAAGCTCTTCGCGATGACCGCATCCACGCCCGAGGCCTTGATGGCGATCGGCGCATGCTCGCGCGAGCTTCCGCAGCCGAAGTTCTCCTCGGCCACGATGATGTCGCCTTGCTGCACGCGGCCGGCAAAGGTGTCATCGAGGTCTTCGAGAGCATGTTTCGCCAGTTCAGCGGGGTCTGAGGTCGTCAGATAACGTGCGGGGATGATGACGTCGGTATCGATGTCACGGCCATAACGATGGGCCGTACCTTTGAATTTCATGTCGTTCCCTTCTTAATTGTCGAGGTCGCTTGGAAGCCCGATGTGGCCGAGCACGGCAGATGCTGCCGCCACCGCCGGAGAGGCGAGATACACCTCGCTTTGCGGATCGCCCATGCGTCCGACGAAGTTGCGGTTCGTCGTGGCGATCGCGCGCTCGCCTGCGGCGAGGATGCCCATGTAGCCGCCGAGGCAGGGGCCGCACGTGGGCGTGGATACCGCGCAGTTCGCGTCGAGGAAGATGTCGGTGAGTCCTTCATCGATGCACTGACGATACACCTGCTGGGTCGCCGGAATGATGATGCAGCGCACATTGGGATTCACCTTGCGCCCACGCAGCACCTCTGCCGCCTGGCGCATATCCTCGATGCGCCCGTTCGTGCAGCTGCCGATGACCGCCTGATCTATCGTGACGTCGCGCGCCTCGGCGACTGGGCGCGTATTCGAGGGCAGGTGCGGGAAAGCGACGGTCGGCACCACGTCGGCGGCGTTGATGGTGTAGGTCTGCGCGTAAACCGCGTCGGGATCGGATTGGTATTCGGTCCACGGACGCTCGGTGCGGCCCTCCATATAGGCGCGCGTCACATCATCCACGGCGATGAGCCCGGCCTTGCCGCCCGCCTCGATCGCCATGTTGGAGATGGTGAAGCGCTCGTCCATGCCGAGCGAGGAGATGGCGCTTCCGCGGAACTCCATCGCCTCATAGAGCGCGCCGTCCACGCCGATCATGCCGATGATATGGAGGATGAGGTCCTTCCCCGTCACGCCGGGCGCAAACTCGCCCTCCACGTTGAAGAGCACGGATTCCGGCACCTTGAACCACGCCTTCCCCGTCGCAAACGCCACGCCGGCGTCTGTTGAGCCCACGCCCGTGGCAAACGCACCGAGGGCACCGTAGGTGCAGGTGTGGCTGTCGGCGCCGATGATGAGGTCGCCCGCGCCGACAACGCCCTGCTCGGGCAGCAGCGCGTGCTCGACCCCCATGCAGCCCACCTCATAGAAATGGGTGATGTGCTGCTCACGCGCGAAATCGCGCACGATCTTCGCCTGCTTGGCGGAATTGATGTCTTTGTTCGGCACGTAGTGGTCGGGCACCAGAATGACGCGCTCGGGATCGAACACATTATCGACGCCGATCTTGCCAAATTCCTTGATGGCGATGGGCGCCGTCACGTCGTTCGCAAGCACGAGGTCGAGATTGCATTCGATGAGCTGACCGGGCTCAACTTCCTCTAAGCCGGCGTGAGCGGCCAAGATCTTTTCGGCCATGGTCATCGGTCGTGGCATAGTAGCTCCTTTTAATACGATAAAACGGTTCTGTCGTTCGATGAAAAACGATGCCCTATTGTATCACCGAAGCGAAGCGAGGCCACACATATGCGAACGTGCCGATAGAAAAAGTGCTTACGAAAGGGCGCCACGCGCCAAATACGAAGCTTTTACACTAAGACTCCTGCGACTCCTCACCTTATGGCTCCGCCGATTCTTCCCGCGATTTCACATCTTCCGCACAGGCATCGTCGTTCACCAAGTCGATGAGCTCCTGCCGCGAATGTACCTTGAGTTTGGCATAAACGTGCTTGGCGTGCGTGGCGGCGGTTTCCCGCGAGATGACGAGCGTGTCGCGTATGTAGGGAATCGATCGTCCGCGCGCGAGAAAATCGAACACTTGGATCTCGCGGGGCGTGAGGCCGTAGCTCTTCGCGATCTCAGCGATACGCTCCTCAAAAGATCGCTGGGTCTCCCCTTCAGCTTTGCTGTCCGATGCCTTCAGAGCGGAATCGGCACGATCCGGCACCTCGTTTTCGCCTCGCGATACCTCGCCAAACAGCAATACGTCGTGCATGTTCTCGTCCTCTTGCACGCCCGAACCCGAGGAGAAACTTTGCCGGTCGTTCAGCACGAACATGACAATGACGACCACAAGCACAATACAGAGCGCCGAAATCTGAGCGAGCGTTATCGATGACGGGAGAATCACGTTTTCGATAAGATAATACACGAACAATCCGGCGAGATCTCCAGCATGAACGAAGAGCCATCCAAGTCCATAGGATTGCGTAGGAGTCGCAAGCCCTCGTTTCGCATAGTTCGCAAAATACAATTGCACGATGATGCAGAATGCGAACCTTGCTGCGATGGATACAAGAGTAGCCACGTATATACCCCACGGAACGCCGCCGATGATGATGGCGGCGAAGGCGACGACGATGGCCGGACACATCCAGCGGTAGAGAAACGACATGGAAATGCGCCGCGGGCCTGTGGTGACCACAAGACTGATCGCAACCATAAACAGGATGCTCACCAACAAGATAATTTGACCTAAGAGAACATCTTCTGAGGGAAACCCCCAAAATCCACCAGCAAGTGAGACAAAGAGGCACGCTGCGAAAAGCCCGACCCCCGTCCTTCCCAGTGACTTCAGCACCGACGAAACACGCGATAACGGACGAACATGCCTGTCTCTCGTGTGCTGCACGTCTTGAGATAATAGATATTCATCTGGCCATTCATTTTCGACATCGTGCCAGGAAAGCATGAGGCAGACCCCCGATAGGAGCGGAAAAAAGACAACGACCGCGACTGCCACCCATCCGCTCATCGACGAGACAATGAGCACCAAGATCGCGGCAATTACGCCTGATACCGGCCCAAGCGTTTCCCCCTCCTCGCGGGAAATGCGTGCGTAGTATTCACCCCAAAGCACCCAGAGCAAAGCACTGCCGAACCCCGTTAAAGAAGACCCGACAAGGAAACATAGGTCGGCAATAAAAGGGCCGCCTCCATTCATAAAAAGAAGAGAGGTGGCAAAAGATGTCGAGAGAGGGGCGATCCAAAACAGTTTTGGATGGGAGCTTGGTGATCCAAGGCGCTTTTCGCAGACAACAATGATAACGAGCATAATAACGGAAGCAGTAAGAGGAAGGCAGGCGTAGAAGAAAAACGTTAAAAGGTCAATGGTATTTGCCTGAGCTGTACTTTGACTGCCAATATAGCCTTCTAATTCGTTCGTGTAGAACACGCAGAACACCCATGCAAGAAGGAATGCCCAACCAAAATGGTGTAGAGAAAATAGTTGTCTCGAGAGCTGGAAAGATGTTTGAAAAGCTTCTTCGCCCTGCATTTTACTCAAAGCAGGAAAGCTTGATTGCTTCATCTTTCTTCGGCACGTTTTGTCCACGGTTCTTGCCGTCCCCCCACTAAAACGCATCAACATACCTTGTTTTCAATTATGCCCAGACAATCTACTCATTTCAATTTCCGAAAACGGAACGAACCGAGATCCCCTTGTCTCGAGATCTCGGTTCTTTGTTTTTATTAGGCCGGAAAGCCTGATCGTGTGACCGCCTTCCCTCATGGGAGAGCGTTCGCCCTTTCTATCGGCTTCCGTCTTCTATCCCAGATGAAAGTCCTCGTCACACTACTCAACTCCAAGCGCATGCTTGGCAGCAATGCGTGCAAAGGTCGCCGTACGACCAGCATTGATGCCGGTGAAGTTGCTCGGATAGTTATGGGGATAAAAGCCTCCTTGGTCATTGCCGCAGACATAAAGACCCTCAATCACACTGCCGTCTTTGCGAAGAGGCTGCGAATTAACGTCCGTAATAACCCCGTTAATGGTAACCAACAGGGCTCCGGCCATACGCGCCGCATAATAGGGCGGCTCATCGACAGGGCTCAAGCGGTAGGCCGGCTTGCCGAAGTCGGTGTCTTCGCCAGCATGGGCCAACTCGTTGTAGCGCTCGACGGTTGCCTTGAAGGTCGCCGCCTGGTCGGCGTCGAAATGCATGGCCTCGGCCAGCTCGTC
>CANQTB010000015.1 GCA_947626665.1 uncultured Eggerthellaceae bacterium | reverse complement strand
GGCGTTCCTCGCGCTGCGATCCGCCGATGATCTCCCCCACGCCGGGCACGAGGCAGTCAACCGCTGCCACGGTCTTCCCGTCGTCGTTGGCGCGCATGTAAAACGCTTTGATGCCCGCAGGATAATCGGTCACGAACACCGGCCTGCCGAAATGCTCCTCGGTGAGGAAGCGCTCGTGTTCGGTTTGCAAGTCCACCCCCCACGAGATGGGGTATTCGAACGTGCGCCCGTTTGCCTGCGCGTCTTCCAAAATCTGCACCGCCTCGGTGTAGGTGATGCGCGCGAATTCGCTCGTGACCACGGATTCCAAGCGCTCAAGCAGATCTTTATCCACAAATTTTGCGAAGAGCGCCATCTCGTCGGGACACGCCGCCATAACATCGGCGATCACGGTTTTCAGCATATCCTCGGCGATATCCATATCGCCCTCAAGGTCGCAAAAGGCCATCTCGGGCTCCACCATCCAAAACTCGGCGGCATGGCGGCGCGTGTTCGAGTTCTCCGCGCGAAACGTCGGGCCGAAGGTGTACACGTCGCCGAAGCTCATCGCGAAGCTCTCCGCCTGAAGCTGTCCGGAAACCGTGAGGTTCGCGGACTTCCCGAAGAAGTCTTGGTTCCAGTCGATCTCCCCGCTTTCGGTACGAGGCGGATTTTCGAAATCCATCGTGGTGACGCGGAACATCTCACCGGCGCCCTCAGCGTCGTTCGCCGTGATGATCGGCGTGGTCACATAGACGAACCCGCGCTCTTGGAAGAAACGATGGATGGCATAGGCCGCCGTCGACCGCACGCGGAAAACGGCACGGAAGAGGTTCGTGCGAGCGCGTAGGTGCTGCTGCGTGCGCAGGAACTCGCGGGTGGCGCGCTTCTTCTGCATGGGATAGTCAGGACCGCTCTCCCCGACGATGCGGATATGAGCGGCCTGCAGCTCAAACGGTTGCGGACGATCGGGGGTGAGGGCGACCGTTCCGGAAATCGTCAGAGCCGACCCCACGCCCACGCCGGCAACCTCCTCATAGTTTTCCAACTCCTCAGCGTTCATAACCGCTTGAAGGTCTTTGAAGCAGCTGCCGTCGTTCAGCGTGACGAAGCCGAAGTTCTTCATGTCGCGCACCGAGCGAACCCATCCGGAAACGGCAACCTCGCGGTCGGCGTAGGCTTTTGGATTGGCATAGAGCTTGGAGATCGGAGTTCTGTTCATGGCTGCCTTCCTGTGAGCACGTTCATTTCACATTTTGCGAACCGAAGAGCACGGGTTCTGAGCACGGATGTATCGGCATTCATTTTAAGCGAGGCCGCCTGAAGCGTAAAGCCAACTGTTTCCGCTGAATAGGAGCACTTGAAACGCCCGTTCTCACGAAAGATCATCAGCGGCGAGGCGGACTCGGCAGAATGAACCATCCGATGATACAATTCGCAGGTAGAAAGAAAGGGGGTGCGCCATGCGGCTCTATCATGCGTCCACGCAGGTGGTGGGTGCACGGGAAGTTGCGAGGTGAGGTGAGTGGCAAAGTCTCCTGAACAGCTGTCCGTTCTCCTTGGGACTGCCATCCTGCCTGGCATCTTTGAGGCGCTTGGCTATACCGAGCCCGAGCAGTTCGAGGAGTTCTATCGGTCGGACTTCTATGAGCTTCTGCGCAATCCGGAAAGCGGTCTGTGGCATCTGAGCGCCGAAGCTTTAGCGGGGCTCTATAGGCGGGTACTCGAAACCGGAGCATTTGAGGATCCGGAGGAACAGTCATGAGCAAGGATATGCGCTTTCTCGTTTTCGCCATGGAATACTACCGAAACGCCAAGGGTCTTACCGGCCCCGAAGTTGCCGATCTGTTCGCCAAACGGGGGCTCTCGCAATTTGTCTTAGACAACTACTTTCTCTATCACATTGAGTCTCCCGACCTCATGGTGCAAGATCTGGATGCATATCTTGAAACGGAAAAGCCGCCGCGTTGGTAGGCAGCGGGAGTATGGGCATTGCCCTGAATACGATCGTCTGACCGGTCTGGATGATAACCCAAGGCCTGGCAAATATGACCTGCCGATGGCGCACAGAACAAGAAGGCAAAAACTCACTCTCCGATTGCATAGAATACTTCGTAATGGCAGGAAAGCGATCAATTGCGAAAGGGAGCTTGACGATGCAAAAAGATGCGAACGAGGCAAGGTGTATGGAAGAACTCGCGTTTATGAAAGATTTCGTGCGCCTATGCGATGACGGTTATCGCCAGGGCTGGCATGAACGCAACGGCGGAAACCTCACCTACCGCATGACCACGGAAGATGTGGCACAGGCCCAGCTGTTTTTCAATGGAACCCCTTATGAGTGGACCCCGCTTGATGTGTTAGCGCCGAGCATGGCAGGTGAGTTCTTCGTTTCCACGAGCGCGGGCAGCTACATGCGCAACATCTCCTCAGACACCAGCCATTATGTCGGCATCGTCGAAATCAACGGCAAAGGAGACGCCTACCGTGTCGTATGGGGCTTTGAACAGGGTGCCCGGCCGACGAGCGAACTGCCCAGCCACGTGCTCAACCACGCAGTACGTGCCGCCGCGACCGATGGAGCCTGCCGCGTGATGTACCATGCGCACCCGAGCAGCGTGATCGCCATGACCATGGTAGTCGAACTCAACGCGCGCACCATTACACGGCTGCTCTGGCAGGCGATGACCGAAAGCATCCTCGCGTTCCCGATGGGCGTGGGCGTGGTGCCGTGGATGGTGCCGGGCGGCGCCGACATCGCCAAGGCAACCAGCAAGCTCATGAAAACCTACGATGCGGTGATCTGGGCATCTCACGGGCTTTTCGCCACTGGCCCCGACTTCGATGCCGCCTTCGGCCTCATGCATGCCATCGAAAAGGCAGCCGGTGTGTATGTGCGCGCCCGCTGCATGAACGGTGGGTCAGATAATTTCAGGAACACTATCACCGACGAGGGGCTACGTGCCATCGCTGACGAGTTCAACTTGCCGATAAATGAAGCGTTTTTGGAGGAAACGCTGATCTAGCCACCTTTCGAGCTTCCGGCATACGCTTCTCTCCGTTTATGGTGCGGAAATCTCGCCGCAGAGCGACACCGCCATATAATCCGCCACCTGCGAAGTCGAAAGCCCTCGCCCAAGCAAATACATGAGCTTCGTGATCGCCGCCTCGAACGTCATATCGAGCCCCGAGATCACGCCGGCGGCATTCAGAAGGCTTCCCGATTGATAGCGGGCCTCCTCCACGCCGCCGTTGGCACATTGCGTGATGTTCACCATCACCTTGCCCGCCGTGCGCGCCTTGTCCACGGCCTCGCTGAACCACGCCTGCGTGGGCGCATTTCCGGCACCGAACGTCAGAAGCACAAACCCCTTGATGTCAGGGGTTTCCAATTGGTGGCAAAACGTCTCTTCTGTGAGCCCCGGGAAGAGCAAGATGGGCATCACCGACATGTCCATCTCGTAGTGCGGGGCGAGCGGCCGCGTGCCGGAGTTGCGCCAGAGGAAATCGCGGTTGAAGCGGATGTGCAGGTCCATCGTGCCGAGCGGCGGATAGTTCGGCGATTCGAAGGCGCCGAAGTTCGTGGAGCTCACCTTCATGGCGCGGTTGCCACGCAGCAGCTTGTCGTCGAACGAGATCGCCACCTCCGTGACCATCGGCTTACCGCTCTGCGGATCGGTGGCGGCGGCGATCTGCAGGGCCGTGATGAGGTTTTCCGTTCCGTCCTCGCGAATTTGCCCGATGGGGATCTGCGATCCCGTGAGGATGACCGGCTTGGAGAGGTTCCCCAGCATGAACGAGAGCGCCGAGGCCGTGTAGGCCATCGTGTCGGTGCCGTGGAGCACGACGAAGCCATCGTGGGTGTCGTAGTTTGTGGCGATCGTCTCCGCGATCTCGGCCCAATGACGCGGGTTCATGTCGGAGGAATCAATGGGCGGATCGAGCGCGATGGGCGTGATGTCGTAGCCGAGCAGGTTGATCTTCGGCACCTGATCGACCAAGTGCTCGAAATCGAACGGCTTCAGCGCATGGCTTGCGGCATCCTCCACCATGCCGATCGTGCCACCGGTGTAGATGAGAAGGATTCTTCGTGCCGTCATGGGGACCTTCCTTCGCGCGTCGAGGGAGTATGGTGATAGTTTACCGTGCTTTGCATGACAATGCCGCATCCATCTCGCATTGCCTCCAAGAAGCACGATGGACAGTTCAGTGGTAAACTCCCTTTTCGGATTGCATTTCTAGCGACAGGGAGGAAAGGCACGCCATGTACGAAGACGCAGCAAGGCTCACGCAAGAGCAGATCGACACGTTCATCGAGCGCATGAACGCGACCATCCTGCCCGGCGTGACGATCGGAGAAGGGGCCGTCGTTGCCGCTGGAGCCGTCGTGACAAAGGACGTTGCCCCGCGCACCGTTGTTGGCGGCGTTCCCGCCAAGCTCATCAAAACGCTAACGTTCGATTGACCGTTCGAGTGGCGACGCTCCTTCGCCTGGGCTATCTGAGGATGAAAGGGCGTTCACGAGCCATTTCCAGAACGTGGCGGCAGGCGCCGGAAGCTGGACGTTTCTCCGGCGAACGATGAAGGTACCGATTACCTCATCGTCGTCATCGCTCAATTCAAGGGGAAGGGTGATGCGATCCTCGTCTGCCACGCGTTCTTCGCCTGTTGCACGCTCATCGTTCATTTCGCGAGCTTCTCCCCGTATCCCAGCAGGAAAGTCGAAAAACAGCGCCTTCTTCGGCTTGGCGACCGATATCACGAGATTCGCATCCGAAATGGTCGTGATCTCGGGACGGACGTTCTTCTGGCTGCATGCCTCCATAAACCGCCGATGAAGATGGTCGTGCTCGCCGAACGTCACCATCGGCTGCTTGTCGAGATCCTCGATGTGGATGGTCGATTTCGCCGAGAGCGGATTATCACGGGGAACATTCAGCCAGCTTCCCGTGCGCACAAGGCATATGGAGGTGAACTCATCGAGATAGCGGGAGGACGAACCCACGAGAGCGACGGCAGCATCTCCCGCCCGCACAAGATCGAGCGCGGTATCCGTCGAGGCAACCTCAAGTGAAAGCTTCAAATCGGGGTTTGCCTCGAAAAACTCGGCAATCAGCTGATTTCCGAGCGTGAGCAACGCTCCGCTGACCGCGGTTACCTTTACCGCGCTCCCCTCACGCCGCTCCCCAAAGCCGGCATAGCGCGATGAGAACTGATTGAACGCCTCAACGATCGGCTCGGCCTCAGCATAGAGCTGACGCCCGAAATCGGTTATCTCGAACTGATTGTTCGAGCTTGCGAAAAGCGGCATGCCGATTTCCTGCTCGAGCTTGTGGACGCCCTTGCTCAATGCCTGCCGAGAAACGTAAAGCTGCTGTGCGGCCTTGCTCGCCGATCCTTGACGCGCAAGCGCAATGAAATATGCTAGTTGATAGATTTCCATAGCCCCTCCCCGAACAGAATAAAACAGCGGCATGTTCGCGAGCAACCAAATCAAGCTCCCATTGGTTGCGCCTTCGCTCCAATTAACTGACGGTACGCCTCTTCTGCGCGAAATCTCCTTCTTTAGAATGGGAGCTGTCCAGCCTGCACAGGAAAGCCCTATGGCAGGCTATCTGTTCTTAGGAGGGAACAATGAGTAAAAGCAATGTGAGCCGTCGCGATTTCCTGAAGATCGGCGCTGTCGGCGCAGCCGGTGCCGCCGCCTTCGGCCTTGCCGGATGCGCATCGGGCTCCGGTTCAAGCGCAAGCTCGAACACAAACACAGCTGCCGGCGATGGCGATATGTCAACTGGCGGAACCGTCGGCGGATTCGTCAATTCGAGCGATGCCGTCATCTCGCTGACCGACGGCATGCCCAAATGGTCGTTCATGATTCCGCCTGAGGCGATCTCGGACGACAAGATCTCCGAGACCATCACGCACGACATTGTGATCGTGGGAGGCGGCATGTCCGGCCTGACCACCGCCGTCGCGGCTGCCGAGAAAGGCGCCGACGTGTGCCTGTTCTCCGCCTCAAGCGCCCCGATTTCCCGCGGAGGCTCGAACTTCGCCCGCAACTCGAAGGTCATGGAGGCCCGCAACATCACGCCATTCGATCCGGTTCCGTTCTTCTATCATGAGATGCGCGCGGCGTCCTTCGCCGTTGACCAGCAGAAATGGATCCGCGGCTATAACAATTCCGAAGAGGCCATGAACTGGATGATCGACATCGCCAACGAGAACGGCCTCGACGTCATCCTCGAGCGCGACAATAACTTCGATATGGGCCCCTATTACGCGCACGCGTTCTCGACCCTCGGAGATTCGAGCATGGTCTCCACCGGTCAGCAGGGTGCTGTTGAGGCACTCGCAAAGAAGGCGGAGAGCTATGGCGTCGAGATCATCTGGGACATGAAGGCCGAGCAGCTTATCCGCGGCGACAAGCCCAATGGAACCGAGGGCCGCGTGACCGGCGTGATCGCCTCGTCCATTTCCGACCCTGAGAAATACACGAAGTTTGAGGCGAACTACGCCGTCGTGCTCGCCACTGGCGACTTCTCGCGCAACAAGGAAATGCTCGCATGCTACAGCCCCGAATCGCTGCAATTCGTCGGCTATGCACAGGAGGAGATCGACTACAACACGAGCTTCACCATGGGCGGCATCTACGGCGGCGACGGTCAGAAGATGGGCCTTTGGGTCGGCGCTGCCTGGCAATACGCCCCGATCGCACCGATGTGGCAGGGCGCATGGGGAGGCAGCCACGAGCCGCTGTGCTTCCACATGGGCCTGAATGTGAACACGCGCACCGAGCGCTACCAGCGCGAGGACATCTCCGCTCCGTACAGCGCCCATCACCTGCTCTCGCAGCCGGGCAACGTCGCCTACGGCATCTGGACCGCCGACTACGCTCAAGCGATCATCGACCGCGGCATGGAGTGGTACTCCTTCGGCATGGACTTCGATCTTCCTCCCTACACCGCCGAGCAGATGGTGCAGATGTGGGAAGACGGCGTTGGCCAGGGATATTTCAAGGCCGATACGCTGGAAGACCTCGCAAGCCAGCTCGACCTCGATGCCGACAAGCTGAAGGACGTCGTCGCCCGCTACAACGAGCTGTGCGCGAAGGGCGTTGACGAGGACTTCTACAAGAAGCCCGAATACCTCATCCCGATCGCCGACCAAGGCCCGTACTATGCGGCCCAGAACAACGTCACCTTCATGACGGTCATGGGCGGCCTGCGCACGAACTCCAAGCTGCAGATCTGCGATGAGGACGACGAGCCCATCCCCGGCCTCTTCAACGTGGGCTGCATGATCGGCGACATGTACGCGAACGAATACAACTTTGCCATCCCCGGCAACAGCTACGGCATTAACTGCCTCACCTTCGGCTATCTGCTCGGCCACGACTTGGCCGACAAAGCGTTCGACTAAAGGATTGGGAAGGAAACGCGGAACCCCCTCTGCCGCGTTTTCTTAAGCAGTAATGCTGACTGGCGACGCCAAGGCATCGAGCCTTGGCGTCATTTTTTTCGTGGTAACATCTTCGCTCGATATGAAACTGGCGGAAGAGCACGGCGAAAGGAACGGGCGGGATGGACGTACGGCCCTATAGAGAAGATGATGTGGCGGCACTCGCTGCGATTTGGAACGAGATCGTGGAAGACGGACGGGCGTTTCCCCAAACCGATCCGCTCACCGTGGAAGAGGCAGCGCGTTTCTTCGGGGAGCAGACCTATGTCGGCGTTGCCGAGGAACGCATCGCCGAGAACGATGCACGCGGCAACGGCGAAAACGAAGGTTCGGAGGTCGGAGGCGAATCGCCGACCCAAATCCTCGGGCTCTCTATCCTCCACCCGAATAATGTGGGGCGATGCTCCCACATCGCCAACGCGAGCTATGCGGTCGCGCGGGATGCTCGCAACAAAGGCGTCGGCAGGGCGCTCGTCAGCGATTCTCTCGCCCAGCTTGCCCCCTGCGGATTCCGCGGCCTGCAATTCAACGCCGTCGTGGCGAGCAACCATGGCGCCATGCATCTTTATGAGGATCTCGGCTTCACACGCGTTGGCGTGATTCCTCAGGGTTTTCTCAATAAACTTGGCGACTATGAGGACATCTTCATCTACTATCATGAGGCCATCGCATGAATTGAACGGCCCTTACACGCAAGCCACGGAAAGGAGCCTTTATGAAGGTATTGACGATCAATTCGGGCAGTTCTTCGCTGAAATACCAGCTCATCGACCTTTTCGAAAACATGGTGCTCATTCGGGGCATGGTCGAGCGCATCGGCATGGAGGAAAGCTCGCATAGCTTCGATCGAGGGCTCGGCAAACTGACGAAAGAGGTGGAGATCCCCGACCACCGCGCCGCGCTTGAGGAAGTGCTGAGCACCCTCGTGGAACCCGGCCGCGGCCCGATCGCAACCCTTGAAGATGTGGACGCCATCGGGCACCGCGTGGTGTCTGGCGGCGAATACTTCACACACTCCACCATCATCAACGAAGACGTGCTGGAGAAGATCACCCTTTGCGCCGAGCTGGCACCCCTGCACAATCCGCCGGCGCTCCATGCCATCTACGCGTGCATCGAGCTTATGCCCGGCAAGCCCGAGGTGGCGGTGTTCGACACGGCGTTCTTCACCACCCTGCCCCCGCGCGCCTACATCTACCCTCTGCCCTACGAATATTACACCGACTACAAGATCCGCAAGTACGGCGCCCACGGCATCTCTCACCGCTACATCGCGCTCCGCGCCGCCGCGATGCTCGAGGCGGACGTTCGCGATCTGCGCCTCATCACCTGCCATATCGGCAGCGGCGCCTCCATCGCCGCCATCGACCACGGCGTCGCCGTCGACACGACGATGGGGCTCACGCCGCTCGACGGCCTTATGATGGGAACGCGCTGCGGCACGATCGACCCCGCGGTGGTGACGACGATTCAAACGCGCCTCGGCTATTCTCCTGAGGAAATGAATATCATCATGAATCAGAAGAGCGGCCTGCTCGGCGTTTCGGGCATCTCGAGCGATATGCGCGCCGTCGTAGAGGCGGCAAAAGCCGGCAACGAGCGCGCGATTCTCGCATGCGAGCTGTACGCCTACTTCATCAAACGCTATATCGGGCAATACTATGCCGTGCTCGGCGGCGCCGATGCGATCATCTTCACCGCCGGCGTCGGTGAGAACAGCGACTACATCCGCAATGCCTGCCTCGCAGGGCTGGAGCCGCTCGGCATCGTGCTCGATCAGCAGAAGAACCGCATCCGCACGGGCGAGCGCATCATCTCCGAGGATCGCAGCCGCACGAAGATCATGGTGATTCCCACGAACGAGGAGCTCATGATCGCGCGCGATGTCGAGCGCCTCGTCGGCGGACAAGATAAATAGAATAAGAAAACCGCTCGGGCGAGGGGGCATTCGAGTTCAGAGATTTATCAGGGGCGTCGGGCGCGCAGTCGCTCGGCGCGCCGCTCGCATAAATCTTTTTTGTCTTTCAGGTTCGCCAGTGAGACAGCGAGGGCGTTTCCGGTGCTTCAGATTCCCCCGCCGCACGGCTGAGTGTGCTTCGCACACGAAGGTAAGTGCACAAGGGGGAAGATGGAGTGCCCGAAACGCCCGCAGCGTCAGCTCGTTCCGCCGTTTGTTAAAACGGCGGAACAGAATTAATTCTTAGAAGCCTTGCGGCGGTCGACGGCGGAGAGCATGCGCTTGCGCAGGCGGATCGATTTCGGCGTCACCTCGACGAGCTCGTCATCTTGGATGTATTCGAGTGCTTCCTCGAGCGTGAACGTGACGGGAGGGGTCAGCTGGATCGCCTTGTCCGAACCCGAGGCGCGCTGATTGCCGAGCTGTTTGGCACGAGCGACGTTCACCACCATATCGCTTTCCTTCGCGCTCTCTCCGACGATCATGCCCTCATAGCAATCCTCACCAGGCCCAACGAAGAGCCTGCCCCGTTCCTGAAGCGTGTCGAGCGCATAGGCAACCGACTTCTCCGTCGCCATCGCGATCATCGAACCGTTGCGCCGCCCCGCCATCTCACCACGATAAGGCCCATATTCGCTGAAATGATGGAACATATTCGCCTCGCCGCGCGTGGCATTGAGAAGGCGCGTGCGCAGGCCCATCGTGCCGCGCGTCGGAATGCGGAACACCAGATGCGTCGCATCGCCGCGCGAGAACATGTCGGTCATCTCGCCGCCGGCGTTGCCGAATACCTCGATGGCCTTGCCCGCGTATTCGCTCGGGACATCCACCGTCGCTTCCTCAATGGGCTCGAGCTTGTTTCCTGCCTCGTCGGTCTTGATGATCACGCGCGGGCGGCCAACCTGAAACTCAAAGCCCTCGCGCCTCATCGTCTCCATGAGCACCGAAAGATGCAGAACACCGCGTCCCGCCACCTCGATGCCGCTCTTGTCTTCAAGCTCGGTGATGCGCATCGAAATGTTGCTCTCGGCCTCGCGCATCAGGCGCTCGCGCAGCTGGCGGCTTCCGACGATGTCGCCCTCTCGCCCAACGAGCGGCGAGGTTGAAGCTTCGAATACCACGGCCATGGTGGGTTCCTCCACCTCGATCGGCGCAAGGCGCACGGGATGTTCGCGGCTCGTCACCATATCGCCGATGTCCGCATCATCGACGCCGACCACCGCCACGATGTCGCCCGCATAAACTTCCTTCTGCTCCTTCTTCCCCAGCTCTTCGAAGGTGAACACCTGCTTTATCACCGTGTTGTAGCGGGTCCCATCGTTTTTTATGACAAGCACCGGCTCATTTTTGTGAATCGTTCCGGAGGAAAGCCTCCCCACGCCGATTCTGCCAACGAAGCTCGAATGGTCAACGGTGCAGATCTGCAGCGCAACAGGACCCGTCGGTTCGCAATCCGGCGGCGGCACCTCACGAAGGATCGTATCGAGCAACGGAATCATATTCATGTTGCCGTCGTCGGGAGAGATGCGCGCATAGCCCGCCATGGCGCTCGTGAAGATCACGGGGAAATCCAACTGCTCATCGCTGGCATTCAGCTCGCACATGAGGTCGAACACCTCATCGACCACCTGCTTGGGCCGCGATCCCGGACGGTCGATCTTGTTGATGACCACGACGATGCGAAGCCCCAGCTCAAGGGCATGGCGCAGCACGAAGCGCGTTTGCGGCATCGGCCCTTCGAACGCATCGACGATCAAAAGCGCCCCGTCCGCCATATTCAGAACACGCTCCACCTCCCCGCCGAAATCGGCATGGCCCGGCGTGTCGATCACGTTTATCTTCACCCCTTGATAGGTGATGGAGATGTTCTTCGAGAGGATCGTGATGCCGCGCTCGCGCTCCTGATCGTTCGAATCGAGCACACGCTCGGCGACCTGCTGGTTCTCGCGAAAGACGCCCGCCGTGTAGAGGAGGCGATCGACAAGGGTGGTCTTCCCATGGTCGACGTGGGCGATGATGGCAACGTTGCGGATGCTTTCCTGTTTCATCGATGCTGTTTTCCTTCCGATTTTGCGTTATGCGCCAAGATCCTCAAGTTCCTGGATAAGCCGTTTCTGTTCGGCATTCAGGCTTCTGATGTGCTCGTTCAGCGTTGATAGCGCATTGTGTGCGCTGATGACCTTCACGACGCCGGTGACCACCATCACCGATCCGATGCCGAAGAGAAGACCGAGTATCCCAAAAGCGCGCCGAACGGTGATGAGGGCGACCACTGCTCCGATAATGGCCATCACGAGGCCGTTGCGCCGTTCATCGTTGAGGGTATCGCGCTGGGCAACAAGCTGAGCGCGGGCGGCAGCGATACCCGCGAGACGCGCCTCGATGGTGCGACGATGCCCGATATAGCTCTCCACACGCTCGCCGCTCGTCTTTTTCTGCCCCTTCGTGCGTCTCGCACGCGAGCCGCCGTCCTTCATAAGAAGCTCGTAGGCCTGCTGCAGCGTTTTGAACTGCTCGGTCGCACGATCCTGCAACTTCTGGTTCGTCGCAAACTTATCGGGGTGCAGGATTTGCGCCGACTCGCGATAGGCCGTTTTGATATCTTCCGGCGTCGCATCCTCGTCCAAACCGAGAAAATGGAGCGCTTCTAATCGGTTCACCTTCGCCGCACCTCTAACCTTGATAGCCCTCTTCGCGCTCCTCTGCTGTCGCATTCATCGATCCAGCGAATAGCCTCTTGCGAAGCACAGCAAAGAGCGCGATTGCAATTACACCGAAAATGATACCTGTCAGAGCGAGGGTTTCGCCACTCAAGAAGGGAAAGACCATGAAATCTTGCAGGGACGTCCCCGTCGAAAGGACAACGGGAGCGAAATAGACGAAATCATAGAGCGCATGGAAAACAACGACAGGCCAGATCGTTTGCGTGATGAGAAAGACCGCCGCCATGGCAAGGCCGAAAAGCGCCGTCTGAAGAAATCGCCCGCAAACCCATGCAACGAGAACGGTCGCTTCCCCACCTGATGAGGTATCGGCAACCTGCCCTGCCGCCACAGCGCTTGCCTCGTCCAATCCACAATGCAGCAGGCCAAACAACACAGAGGAAAGTATCGCCGCCTTCAAAAGCGCTTGGAATGAAAGGGGTGTGGTGTTCGCGGCAGTTTCGCCTTTGAGTGAACTGCCTTTGAGCCGGCTGTCGTGGAAGATGCCTTTTTGGAACGAGCGCGCAAAGCACGGTATCGCCATTCCGCGGAAAAGCCCTTCCTCGAATAGTGCCGTCGCAATGCACATGACGACAAGAGAAACAACGACGAAGGGCACATCGGACGCAACCACAAGCGTTTGCCCCCCAGCAATCGGGGCTGAAGGAGCGTGAATCGACGCAAGGGTCAACGCCGCCGAGATGCCTCCGGCAGCAACCATAGCTACACCGACCAGCACAGAGGGCACAACGAGCTTGCTCTTGCCAGCATGCGCACGCCCGCCTGTAACCGCCGAGGCAGCTTCGCGCCCCTTCCTGCCGCGCCCCTTCCTGCCAAATTCCCACGGAAAGAAGATGCCGAGAGCGACAAGCATCGCAATCGCACCCGCAATATCGCCCATAAGCGATGAGGCATCCTCCCCTGCGACTCCCATGCCGCCACCAGAGGATGGCGCATCCGCCCCCCATGCCGCTTGCGCCAAAAGGGCCGCCCCATTCATGACCACCACGGCAAGCAATGCCACCACGATAAACGAAAGGAGCGGATGCTCAAGGCTTTGTGTCTGTCGGCTCGTATCTTTCACGACAAACAGTATAATAAACAACCATGGAATCTCTCATTAACAACGAGGCCTTCGAGCATCGCGCCGATCGAATCGCTCCCCTCAGCGCAGATCGGGGCATCTCGGCCTTCGTGCTGAAAATCGCGGCAATCGTCGGCATGACGGCGAACCATATCGCAAACGTCTTTCCGCTCCTCATGCCAGCGGGGGCCACCGTTTTCCTCTACGGCCTTGGTGGCCTCACCTACCCTATCTTTGCCTTCCTCTTGGTGGAGGGCTATCGTTACACGAGAGACATCAAGCGCTATTTTCTCCGTCTTCTCATCTTCGCCATCGTCGCGCAGATTCCCTATTCTCTTCTGTGGGGGGCCACCCTCAACGTCTTATACACCCTCGTCATCGGCCTGTTTGTGGTGTATGCCCTCGACGCTTTCAAAAACAAGCTCATCGCAATCGCCATCTTCGCCGTAGCCATCTTCGCCACGCAAAACCACTTCGATTGGGGCGGCATCGGCGTCGCCCTCGTCGTGCTGTTCTACGGACTGCGCCTGAAGTCGGCAGGGCTCGGGCGCTGGGGAATCGTCATAGCGATGGCAGTGCTCATCGTTTTGAACGGATTCCCCTACCTTTCGTATTTCATGGCGAATATCAACGTGCCGCTCGTCACCGTGCCGACGGCGGTGCCCTTAACCTCCGCTAACACGATCGCTGTGGCCGGTAGCATCGTGACGATCACCGGTTGCGTCGCCTACTACTTCGGCGGATCGGGGCTGGCCACCGTGCTCATGGTCCTTCATAACGGGAAGCGCGGCATCCCGCTCAAATGGCTCTTTTATGCCTACTACCCCGCGCACCTGTTCGTCATCTGGCTTGTGAAGGTTTTGGTCTTTACTTAGTTTTCAGCTCGCTTTATGCCTCTTTCGGTGCCAATCCACGCTCCTGTGCGGCTGCTCGCAAATCCTTATAGAGCGATTGATGGTCGATCTCGAGCGCTTTGCACACCATATCGCAGGTTCCACATTGCGTGCAGTTGTACATGCCGTTCTGCACCGCTTCCACGATACGGTCGCCCTGGTCGTACGGATCGTAATAGCGGAGACCAATCGCAATCATGCCCGCTGGCCCGATATAGTTTTTCATACCGATCTCGGCAACGACGGGGCACGATGCCGTGCAGACGCCGCAACGTGCGCAATGCTCAAGCGGGTCGATCTTCTTGTACGTCTCAGCGTCTACCGGGGCGAGCACTTCCTCTAATTCGAGTGGATACGCGCGCTGACGCACCATGATGGAGGCGATGCGGTCGGTCATTTTCGTCTTGTCCACGATAAGGTCGCGCACGATGGGGAAACCGGGAAGCGGCGTCACTTCGTTCTTGCCGTTTTCAGAGACGAGCGTAACGCATGCGAGGCATGCCTGGCCGTTCAACGCCATGGCGCAGCGCCCACACGTGCGGCCTCGGCAGCTGTAATCGAAGACAAGGGGCTCTTGATTGTCGTTGATCTGCACCAATGCCTCAAGCACGGTCATGTTGTCATGGTATTCGACCTCGAATTCCCTCATGTATGGCGCGTCGTCTTTCGAGGGATCGTATTTCTGAACTGAAACCTTCATCGATTCGCTCCTTCCATTCCCGTCATATTAGGAATCAAGTTCGACGACGGCCTTTTTCTCACAGGTGATGTCGCCATCGTTGTAGTATTCGATAACGTTGCAGAGCCAGTTCTCATCATCTTGCTCGGGGAACTCTGAGCGGAACATATGGCCGCGCGTCTCCTCGCGGAACAGCGCCGCTTTGGCGCTTGCCTCTGCGATATCGAGCAAGTTGTAGTTCTCGATCGCGCATTTCCAGTCGGTGTTGTAGACGCGGGAATCATCGCCGAGCGTCATAGAGGGCATGTCCTCTTTGCGGATGCGCGCCAGTTCATCGATGCCGGCCTGCATACGCGAGGTCTCACGATCGGGCTGGCAGGCGTCATAGCATGCCATCTGGATCGCACGGCGAATTTCCTGGGGGCGCTTTCCGCCACTGCGGTCGAACAGGCCGTACACGCGCCCGTATTCCGCCATGACAACATCATTGTCGAGCGGGGGAAGGCTGACGCCCTCGGCATATTCGATCGCCTTTTTCGTCGCATAGGCCCCGTTGCGGGCCGCAACGTTCACCGAGCTTCCGCCCTGGCTGCCGCAATAGCCGCCGCCGCGCGCATGGAAGAGCCCCGGCAGGCCCTCCACCATCAGCGTCTCATCGACGACAGGGTTTCCGCCATGCTCGTAAGCCTCCAGGCCGCATTCGAGCTTGATTCCCTCGACATCGATGCCGAACACGTCTTTCCAAAGCTCGATATTGCGGATGTAGGTCTCACCGATCGAGGCAAAGGCCTCCGGCGTTGAGAAGTCAACGTACACACCGCCATTTTCCGTGCCATGGCCCTCGCTGATGCATTTCGCAATGGCCTGCGTGAACGTTATCTTGTTCAACGTGGTGTAATCCATGCCCTTGAAGAAATAGTTTCCCTCTGCATCGCAGATGTATTCGCAGCAACCCGAGTCGGCGCCGATGCCCGAGACGAAGCTTGCCGCAATGCCCTTCGGCTCGATGTTGATGAGGTCGTTTTGGAAGAATTCAGAGCCTTCCAGCGCACAGCCGTGGCGGAATGCCGCAGCATCGATGTCGCCCGTATTGTCAGGGGAATTGATGGACATCGGCGCCACGGTGTTCCATCCGTACATCCAGCACGAAGCGCCCGTGCAACATACCGTCGATTTTGCACGGATGACACGGAAGGTGCCTGTTGGGATATGGATGCCCATGACGCCAGTGCAGGCACCGTCTTGCACGACGACATCGCTTGCGAGCGTATGATCGAGGATCTTCAATCCCGTTGCACCGAGCTTATCGAGCATATGGCGTGGGAAACCGCGGTAGATCCCATAGAGCGTCGGCAGGTCGAAGAGCGGTTGGATCTCACCCGTCTCGGGGTCGCGCTGATAGAGATCGTTATCGAGCCGCGAATTGTTGAGAAGGAGATTGCGCTGCTCGTGGTTCCAACCCTCATAGGTTGCCTTCGCGATCTTCTTGTTCGTCAGCTCGTTCAGCACGAAGTCGCCCGATTCGTCCCAAGGAAGGTCATCGCGCGTGAAGTTGATGAACTGATCCCAGTTATAGCCTGCGACACCGCCAAATCCATGCGGCCCTTTCTCGACGATGATGACGTTCTTGCCTTGGTCGAAGGCCTCCATCGCCGCCTGGATACCGGCCAGACCTCCGCCGATGATGCATATGTCGGTCTCATACACCTCGTAAGGCGTTCCCGTTGCCGAGCCGCCCGCCCCAACTTCCGCCGCCGGCGTGCCCTCCTTCGTCGTCCCCGAGGAAGACGAAGCGCCGTTGGAGCACCCGGCCATCCCCGCAAGTCCGGCACCTAATGCCATAACGCTTGCGGCAAGCGCCCCTCCTTCAAGAAAGGCCCTTCTCGACAATCCGTTTTTGCTCGTTGAAACTTGTTTGCTTTCATCCATAAGAAATCCTCCCTTGAAATTGATATGAAGGTGCAAACACGTTGAACCGCTCTTCTCTTTCTACAATCCCACGGAAGCAGCTTGCAAGCAGCAAATTCCCTACCTGAGGATTCGCGCCTTACATCTTTACAAAAAGTAAACGTTTGGTCTGACATATTGCCATAGGTGTAAGATGCGAATGTTATGGCAACATCGAGACAGCCTACGGGAGATTCTTCCAGCGCGGAAAGGGCACGCAGTGAAGGTTGCCGATAATTCCATCTTGTCCTCACCGGACAACATGATGCGATTCAAGATCATGCGAAGCATTGATCGCCCGCTTGATAAGCTCACGGTCAAAGACATCTGCGCAGCTGCAAGCATCTCGCGCGATACCTTCTATCGCTATTTCAGCTCGAAATACGATATCCCGGTATGGCACGGGAAATTCGTCCAAAGCCTTTACCTTGATGAGGCCGGCAGGACGATCGATTTGAAGACCGGCTACTTCCATGATTTCCGCTTGCTTGCTCAGGAAAAGGAGTTCTACAAAAACGCCTTGCGCAACTTCGGACGAACGATCCAAGAGTTTCCCGAGATGATCGCCCATCGTAAAGAGGTGCTCCGAGACACGATCAGCGAGTGGAACCATATCCCCATCACCGATGGGATGGCGTTTTGCATCGATGCCTACGCAAGCCTTGAGACGCTTCTCGTCACCCGATGGTTGCGAGACGAGTGCCAAATAAGCCCCGAGGTGTTCGCGGAATATATGCTGAGCGTTATGCCCCGAATGATATACAAGGCCTTGGATCACGAGGAACGCAAGCAGGGATAGGCCGTGCCGCTGATGTTGCACCAGCTCTGCCATCTTGAACCGATATGAGACAGCTGACTGAAGGAGAACGATAGAGAGTGGTTGAAAGGATCCCGACGCTTTATTGGATCATGATGCCCCTCCATAGCGACAGCCCGAAGGGGATGGAGCGCGCGATCGCAAAATTCACATCGAACCCTTTCCGCCTCGTCGCATGCGAGGTAACACGATGGGACGAGGATCTTTCCCCGTGGCCTGCCGCCGACGTGACCGGATCGGACAATTTCACCGGCGAGGCGCCGCAGTTCCTTGCCCTCATCGAGAACGAGATCATTCCCCGCGCTGAGGCGTTTGAGCAGCAGCCGCGCATCATCGGCGGCTATTCCATGGCGGGGCTTTTCGCCTGCTGGGCGTTCCTCTCTTCGCAAACGTTCCAAGGCATGGTGAGCTGCTCGGGGTCGCTCTGGTTCGAGGGATGGCTCGATTTCGCACGCAGCCACAAGGCGCCGCCGGAGAGCTTCGCATACCTGAGCCTTGGCGACAAAGAGCCGCACGTGCACAACCGCGCCTTCGCCCGCGTAGGCGACGCCACGCTTGCCCAAGACGAGCTTTTCGAAGCTGACGAGAACGTGATCGCCCATACCTTCGTGTGGAACAAGGGCGGCCACATCAATGATGCGAAAGAGCGCATGGCGCGCGGCTTCGCATGGGCAATCGACGCCTGCATGGCTTCGAGAGCAAACAGAGGAGCTTTATGAAGAACACTCCGACACCTGGGAAAGCCCTTCCATCGCACGAAACGATCTTCGAGACCTTTGCACACCTCGCCTCGCTGCATCCGAGCGGGATCTGCATCACCGACGAGAGGCGCAGCCTCACCTATGCGCAGTTTCTCCAGCTCATCGAGGGCATTGCCAAGGAGATCCGCCCGTTGTTGGGCAATGGCGAGAAGGCGCGCGAAAACTCCGAGGAAAGCAGCGGGCGCAGCGAAAGCGACGAAAGCGACGAAAATCACGCAACCACAAACGAAACAAACGATGATCGCGCACCCGTAGGCGAAGACACTCCCTTTATCGGCGTCATCATGGAGCACGGCATCGAGCAGATTGCCACGATGTTCGCCATTCTCAAATGCGGTGCCGCCTATGTGCCAGCAGAACCTGACTCTGCGCCCGATCGCGTGCGATTCATGATGGAGGAATGCCGCGTCGCCTGCATTGTCACCCAAGAGAGCTGCCTGCAAAGCCTTCCCCTCGAAGGCTTCCGCACCCTTTTAGTGGAAGCGGGCCACCGTCCTGCTGAGCAGCCAAACGAGCAGCCTATCTCACCGCGAAGGGTTCCGCAAAATGATGCGTCAAAGCCCGTGGCAGAACCTGCATCGCTTGCCTATGTGCTCTACACCTCGGGAACCACGGGCAAGCCGAAGGGCGTGATGGTGGAGCATCGAAATGTGTGCAACTATGCACGGGCTTTCGCGCATGAATACCACCCCACCTCTGCCGATACGATGCTGCAGTATTCGGTATGCACCTTCGACATTTTCGTGGAGGAGGTGTTCGCCACACTGCTCTCAGGCGCACGCCTTGCCATCGCACCGACGGCGTGTCGAGGCGACCTTGAGGCGCTCATCACCTTTTGCGAGTCCCACGAGGTGACAATCATCAGCGGCTTTCCCTATCTTCTCGCCGAGATGAATGAGCAACGACGCATCCCCCGCACATTGCGCCTTGCCATCAGCGGCGGTGACGTTCTGCGCGCGAATCAGGTGGATTGGCTTGTCAGGCAGACAGAGGTTTACAACACCTACGGTCCAAGCGAAACGACGGTCTGCGCTACGTACTATCGCGTGAATGGCACCGAACCTTTGGAAAACGACACGTACCCCATCGGGCATGCGATCCTTGGCGTGCAGGTCGCCGTTATCGATGAGAAGGGCCGCCCTGCGCCAGAAGGTGAAATGGGGGAAATCGCGATCGGGGGCGCGGGTGTTTCGCGAGGCTATTTGGGAGGTCGCCATGCCGAATCGTTCATCACGCTCCCCGACGGCGCACGTTGGTACCTCAGTGGTGATATGGGCTATCGGCTCAGCGACGGCAACCTTGTCTTTTCGCATCGCAAGGATTCACAGGTGATGATCTACGGCAAGCGCGTGGAGCCTGAAGAGGTGGAAAACGTTCTGTGCGCTTGCCCTGGCATCGAAAGCGGCGTTGTGGTGGCGCGCACCGATGAGGCAGGATTTCCCTATCTGTGCGCCTACGTTGCAACCGAAGGCGAAAGCGACGCCACGCTCAGCATCGAAAGCATCGAGCGTTTCCTGAGTAAATCGCTTTTGCCGCATATGATTCCAGAATCGTTTGTGAGGTTGAAGGAGATTCCCCTCACGAGCAACGGAAAGCCCGATGTGAAAGCTCTTCCCACGGTGAAACGGGGGTGCTCCCAATGGGATATCGCATAACGAGGGCCGCCATGGCGGAATTCGAAGAGGTTTTGGCGTGGCGCATGGAAACGATCGACGCCGTATTTGGCGAGGTCGAAGAAGATATGCGTCCGTCCCTTCGCGTGGAAAACGAGCGCTACCTTCGCGAGGCGCTTCAGACAGAAAGCTTCGTGATGTGCTTCATCGAGGATGACGCAGGCGGGCGCATCGGCTGCGGCGGCATCGTTTTCCACGAGGAACTTCCCTCGCCCGATTTTCCCCATGGCAAGAGCGCCTTCATCATGAATGTTTACGTGCGCCCCGAAGCGCGTCATCAGGGCGCGGGAAGCGCGATCATCACATGGCTCATCGACGCCGCCCACGCCCGTGGGTGCGAGAAAATCTATTTGGAAAGCACCATCGAAGCCGCACCGCTCTATCACAAGATGGGCTTTCACGACGCCCTCGGCTACATGCTCTACGAATGATAAATTCAAGAGATTTATAAGAGACGTTGGACACACTCTCATCCCGCTCGGGCGAGGGGGCGTTCGGCATAATGCGCAAGCGGCGAATCTACTCAACGTCCGCGAGGCCCTTGAACTCGAATGCCCCCTCGCCCGAGCGGGACGAGAGGGCATTCGGAAGAACAGCGCAATTTTATGCAGGGCGGATTACCATTTCCTTGATGAGGCTGTCATCAAGGCTTGTTGAGTTCGAGCTGTAGTTTTGGATCTCGGCCTGCGCATGCACAAGCGTACCGTTGTAGTCCACATAGAAGTTCGCCGTACGGTCGCTTAAGATGCGCGGATCGTGCATCGTGAAGCCGTTGAACATAAACTTGTTGTGAAAGTACATGTTGATGGCGTTACGACCGAAGAGGAAGGTGTTCTGTCGTCCCGCATTAGATGGACAATAATCGAAGAAACGGCACCGATCTTCAAAGCACGCGGCGAGCGCCTCGTGGTCCTTCGTCATCATGGCATTGATGAAATCGCTGATAACCATGGCTTCCTCCTAGTAGACTTTCTCGGAGTTCACAAGGGCGTCGGTGCCGCCGTC
>CANQTB010000014.1 GCA_947626665.1 uncultured Eggerthellaceae bacterium | reverse complement strand
CATGCGATGGCCGGATTCGGCGGCGCGATGAAGAATTGCTCGATCGGCATCGCCGCGCCTGTTGGCAAGGCGCTCATCCATTCCGGCGGTACGAGTACCACTCAGATTTTCGGAGGAGACCAACAGGCGTTTCTGGAAAGCATGGCTGAAGCCGTAAGTGCGGTTGCTGCGCAAAAAGCTGGGCAGATGGTCTACGTCAACGTGATGAACAACTTGAGCGTTGATTGAGATTGCTGCCGATAGCAACGTCGGTTCGCCCTGGCGATACCATTGCGGAAAACTCTGACCGCATTGAGCGTTGTCCCGAAGGTGTACAATTCGTTTTGGTGCCAAATTGGTGCCAAAGCTGGTGCCAAGTTGGTGCCAAGGCAGTTTTGAGAATTATCCAGGTAGCTAGGTTTAGGCAACAAAAAAGCAGGTCAGACAATCTTTTTGATTATCCGACCTGCCGCAAGTTTCTGGTCGCGGGGGCTGGATTTGAACCAACGACCTCCGGGTTATGAGCCCGGCGAGCTACCAGACTGCTCCACCCCGCATCATAGGCTTTGGCGGCTTTGTCCAGCGCTTTTACCTTCACAGGTGCTTCGCCTCTCAAAAACCGCGATGTTTAATAATACCCTCGCAGAAGGAATTGCGCAAGCATTCTTTTCCTTTTGGATTACAATTATTCGAGATAACTGAGAACGAAGCTTAAAGGAGAACACATGACCGTCGTCGATTGCCATGCCCATATCTATCCCGAGAACATCGCGGAGCGCGCATCGCAAAGCGTCGGCGACTTTTATGTGTATCCGATGTATGCAAGCAACGCGACGGCCGACACACTCCTTGCGCTTTGCGAGGGCTCGCCCATCACTCACCATATCGTTCACTCAGTTGCGCAAAAGGCCTCAAACGTCGAGCATATCAACGATTTCATCGCCGAAGAGTGCCGGAAGCATCCTGAATTCATCGGATTTGCCACCATGCACCAAGACTACCCCGATCCCGCGCACGAACTGCTCCGCTGCAAGGCTCTCGGCCTTGAGGGAATCAAGCTGCATCCCGATAGCCAGAAAGTAGATATGGATGATCCGCGCCTCATGGCGGTTTACGAAATCGCCGAGCACGAACATCTGCCCATCATCATGCACACAGGCGATTATCGCTACGATTACTCCCATCCGCGGCGGTTGAAGAAAATCCTGCACACCTTTCCGGATCTCGTGGTGGATGCGGCGCATTTCGGCGGGTGGTCGATCTTCGATGTGGCGGTGGAATTCCTTGAGGAAGAACGCTGCTTCCTTGATATGTCGAGTTCGCAAACGTTCATCGGCATGAGACGCACCGAAGAGCTCGTGCGCCTCTATGGCACGAGCCGCATCATGTTCGGCAGCGACTACCCCATGTGGAACCCGGTCGATGAGTACGAATCCTTCGTCTCGCTCCCCTTCTCAGAAGACGAAAAAGAGGAAATGCTCTGGCATAACGCCGAGCACTTCCTCGGTCGAAAAATTTCCTAAAACGCCACTCAGGCTATCGGAAATGGGTTGTGAAAGCGATCTCGCCCGTTCCCTAACCTCTCTTCTGGGGCCGTATCCCGTCAGGAGGCGTTTGCCCATCTGAAGGTCGTCCGCCTCTGTCAGGCGGTTGCATCCCGTCGGAGGGGCGCCCATCATTATCGGACGGCGCAAACTCTCCATCCGGCGGCGTTCCGTCCGGCGCAAGCTCCCCCTCAGGCGGCGTTCCGTCCGGCGCAAACTCTCCCTCAGGCGGTGTTCCCCCTTGCATGCCGGGTCCAAAGCCCATCCCTTGGGTTCCAGTTACCTCGGCTGTGAACTCGCTTGAGCTTCCACCGGAAACGCTGCCGCCGAGTTCAACGCCATTTTCCGAAGTTGCACCGCTAAGGGTTCCTCCCACGATGACCTGATAGGTCTGCCCCTCAACCAAATCGGGCGCGGACGCCACCACAGACTGGAAGGCCTTCTCAGCCGTCATCGAGATGATCGCCTTGCCATCAGCATCGGCAAGGGTCACCAGATCGCCCGCCTTGCCGCTTGTGCGCACGCTTCCGAATGGCTGATCGCCGCTCGTGAAACTTTGCACCATGTCGGCAGGCCCCACCATGAGGGCAATGCCCCCATTGATCGTCGCCGAGCCGTCGTAGTCGAACGCGCCGTTTCCGGCAGTCGTCGGCCCATTGACCACAATGACCCCGCCATTCACCACAACGTTTCCGTTACTGTCAATACCATCGCCTTCCGCATTGATCACCAGCACTCCGTCTTCAATCTGAATAAGGCATCCCTCGGCCACCGCAGGCTGCATACCATTTGCAGGCACCTCGGAATTTCCATTATTTGCGTTGTTTGCGTTGCTTGCGTTATTTCCGGAGCTCTCCTCGGCAGCTGTCGCATCAAGCGGCACGTCGGGTTCGGAGGCATTCACTGCATCGTCGGACGAGGTGATGTCGGTCTCTCCACCCAGCACATACACTTTCTCGGATTCGTAGCCCTCGGTGCATGCTTCCACATCCACCGTACCGTCCTCCACAACAAGCACGTATTCCGAATGGAAGGCGTCGTCAACGGCATTCACAGAGAAATCGCCGCCTGCAACATAGCCGTCGTTATCGGATTGGAAGGCATCGTCGGCGGCCTTCAGCGTGTAATCTCCATCATTCACTTGGAAAAACGTATTCACGTGGATGGCGTCGTCCGCATCGATCGCGTAGGTGCCGTCATGCAAAGCGACAACGCCTGCCAGCTCTTCGGCTGCACCATCGGAACGGATGCCGCTTCCTTGCGCCGTGATGGTAAAGTCGCCGTCGGCAATCTTCACGCTCCTGCTGCCATAAAGGCCGTGAAGGCCGACAGCGATCTCATAGGTGCCATCAGCGACGACAAGCGAGCCCGAAGAGGCAATGCCCGAAGAGTTCGCGCTCTTCACCGTCAGGCCACCCTCGCCATTCAGCGTAAGATCGGCGACGCTGGAAATCACCGCACCAAGAAGTGCATCTTCCCCATCCTCTGCCTGAACGACGCCTTCGTTTTGAAGCGTGTTCTCACTGCCCTTCTCGAGGGTAAGCGTCACGCTCTTTGCGGAAAGCACCTCGATTGCCGGCGAATCGCCGCTCTTTACGGTGGCGCCGTTAAGCACAAGATGCACCTCGGCATCCGCCGCATCGATGACGACGCGCCCGCTATCGAGCGAACCGCTCAGCACATAGGTGCCTCCCTCGTTGATGGTCACGATGCCAGCGGCAGCCGAGGCACCCATCCCCTCAATTGATGCCTCGGTGCCGCCAAGGGTGATCGTGGTCGCACTATTTTTGTCATACGATGAATCAGACGCGGTGCTTTCCACCTCAAGATCAAGATTCTCGTAATCCACGGTGAAAAGGTCTTTCGCGTTGAGCGGCGAGAGCGCCGGCCCGGAAAGCGTGATCGAGGTATTCGATGCGTTGTCGGGCTCAACGACCGCAGGCTCCTGCGAAGAGGTGCCGCAGCCTACGAATCCCAGTCCTAAAACACCCGCGAGAGCAAGAGCGGAAATGCGCTTTGACTTTGGAAGCCGTTTCGCGTCAGTCGATTTCGTCATGTGATCCTCCTACAGATCGGCGGAGGCATGCTATGCGCACCTTTCGATGTGTTTACCGTAGCTATTTGCTGAGGGTATTGTGCGATGCGTGATCGCAAATTCTTGCGAGAACGAAGAGAATTTGCAATCCATGCGCAACAATGCACCCTTCGATGTACATCATCTGATGTATGCTGAAACGCGGAAAAGATCGAGCTGGTTCGCGAGCGGATCGAACAGGAATGGCCAACCGAAATCGCGTGCAAAACTGACAAGAATGGCTAACCGGGCCCGCGAGCGAATCGAACAAGAAAGAGACCGTTGCATGAAATTCCTGCACACCGCCGACCTGCATATCGGAAAGCAGTTTCGTGGGTTTTCCCTGATCGAAGACCAACGGTTTATTCTCGAACGCGTACTCTCCCTTGCTGAGGAACACGCGGTGGATGGGCTTCTGCTTGCTGGCGACCTCTACGATAAAAGCAATCCGAGCGCCGAGGCGGTCGCTCTGCTCGACTGGTTTTTCACCGAAGCCGCCGCTCGCCATATCGCCGTTTTCGCAATCCCCGGAAACCACGACAGCGCCGAGCGAGTGGGCTACGCATCGGCGCTTCTTGCCCGCGAGGGCGTGATGGTTCCCCCCGTGTTCGGCAGCCCCCTCCTCCCGCACACCCTCACGGATGAATTCGGCGAGGTCGATGTGTGGCTTCTTCCCTTCCTTCGCCCTTCCGAGGTGCGCCACGCCTATCCCGATGCCGATATCGGCACAAGCTACACCAAAGCCGTCAAAACCGTGATCGACGCGCTTGCTCTTGATGAAAGGCACCGTAACGTCCTCCTCTGCCATCAGTTCGTCGTGGCGGGTGACGAGCGCCCCGTTCTCAGCGATTCAGAGCTTTCCGTTGGCGGGATCGATCAGGTGGACGCAAGCGTGTTCGAACCCTTCGAATACGTCGCTCTCGGCCATTTGCATCGCCCCCAGCGCATTGGGAAAGAAACATATCGCTATGCGGGATCACCGCTGAAGTATTCCACCTCGGAGATTCCCTTCGAGAAGTCGACAGTGCTCATTGAGCTTGCCGCAAAGGGCACGCCGGCGCAAACTACGCTGCTCCCTCTTCGGCCGCTGCGTGTTTTGCGCTTGGTAAAGGGTACGCTCAGCGAACTCATCTCCGGTGAATCATCTGGCGATTTCGTGGTGGCGCAGCTCACTGATGAAGCCCCTCCCCTCGATCCGTTTCGCCGCCTTCGGGCCGTTTTCCCGTTTTTGGTCGGCATCGAATATGTTTCTCCCCACGCCGATCGCCCGACCAGCGAGGCGCCCCAAGAGGATGCGGAAGATCTCGAGCTCCTTTCGCCCATCGATCTCTTTGCGCGCTTTTACGAGGAGCAAAATGACAAGCCCCTCACCGAAGCGCAAATTGCCATCGTCAAAGAGGAGATGGAACGCGCCCTGCAAGGTGATGCCGCATGAGGCCGCTTAAACTGACGATGAGCGCCTTCGGGCCTTATGCCGACGAAGTGAGCGTGCCATTTTCCGATTTCGGTGAACGAGGAATCTATCTGATCTGCGGTGATACCGGCGCGGGGAAAACCACCATATTCGATGCCCTGACATTTGCCCTTTACGGCGAATCATCCGACGATGAGCGGAAGGCGGCACTTCTGCGAAGCGACTTCGCCGATCCGCAGACGCCGACCTTCGTGCGCCTCACGTTTTCCTATCGCGATGAGGAATACGAGATCTACCGCCAGCCGACCTACCTGCGCCCCAAGGCGCGCGGCACCGGGATGACCGAATCCGCACGCATCGATGAGTTCTACGCTCCCGGAAAGCCGCCGATCACGAATAAAAATCAGGTGAATGCCGCCATTGAGGAGCTGCTAGGCATCGATCGCAATCAATTCGCCCAGATCGCCATGATCGCGCAGGGTCAATTTCGACGCCTTCTCACCGCCGATACGAAGGAGCGCAGCGGCATCCTTCGCAAACTTTTCTCCACCCTCCCCTATGCGCGCCTGCAAGCGGCGCTTGAAGCGCGGACGAAGGAGCTGCAGGAATCTTATCGCCAGCTTCAGCAGCAGGTTCAGCACATCGCCGAAGAGGCGGACTTCGACGAGGCAAGCGAGGATTTTGCCGAATACCGCCAGCGGAAAAGCGACGGCCGCCTTGAGGGCGACTGGCTTTGCGCATCGCTTGCTCGCCAACTTGAAAGCGATCGCGCCGCTCTGAACTCATGCAACGATGCATTGGCAGACCTTCAAAAGAAGCGTGACAAGGCCGCCGATACGCTTTCGCAGGCAGAGCGGCAACGCG
Organism: uncultured Eggerthellaceae bacterium; assembly: GCA_947626665.1. Lineage (GTDB taxonomy): Bacteria > Actinomycetota > Coriobacteriia > Coriobacteriales > Eggerthellaceae > CANQRF01. Next base: position 15,293 of record CANQTB010000014.1, on the reverse strand, counting down.
CTTTAGAGAAGCGTCTTGCCAACATGATAGAGCAGCGAGAGAGCTTGATCGCACAAGGTGAAAAAGTGCGAGCACATTTCGAAGAGACGCAGCAGGAACTTCCTGCGCTTGAGGATCTCGCGGGACGTATTGCGGCTGCACGCGCAACGCTTCCCGACTACGAACGGCTCGAGGCAGCGGCAGCGGAAATTCGCGCGAAAGAAACGCAGCTTGCAGCGGCGGAAAAGCGTGAGAAGAGCGCACGTTCTGAGCTTTCGCGGGCAGACGAACAGCTTCAGTCAAACAGCGCCATCCTAACGAAGCTCGCCGATGCGCCGCTTCATCTTCAAAGAACGCAATCGCTTCTTGAGGAGCAAACGCGCAGTCTGCAGGAAAAACACGATCACATCAAACGCCTCCAAGCGGCATACGAAGCAACGGCTTCCACGAAAGCCGCCTATGAGCGGGCGCGACAGCGTTACGAAAAGGCAAGCGCGGAGGCGATTTCCGCAGCAGAGCGATTCAAAATCCTTCAAAAGCAGTTTCTCGACGGTCAGGCAGGGATCCTCGCTTCTGCACTAAGCGATGGCGAGCCCTGCCCCGTTTGCGGTTCACGCGACCATCCGCAACCCGCCATGCTTTCCCACGAAGTTCCCGCGCAGCAGGCGGTGGAGGAAGCTTCGCGAAAGGCCGAAGCGGCGCAGCAGCAGGCGGCATCTGCGGCGGAATGCGCCGGCAGCGCGAAAAATGCCGCCGACAGCGAAAGCGCAAACCTCAGCGAGCTTATCGCGCAGTTCGGCGACATCGATAAACTTCACGAGCATATCGCAGGCCTTGAAAGCGCGATCGGGCAAACGCGAAAGCAGATGAACGGGCTCGCAAGCAAAAAGCGCTTACTTGATGAAGCGCGCACAAAACAGGAGGGCTTGCAAGAAGCGCTCCGTCACGCGCAGCAAAACGCAGAGAACGCCGCCAAGCAGAGGGCACAGCTTGAAAGCGAGGCGCAATCGAGCCGGACCGCACACCAAACGCTTTCGCGAGGGCTTGCCTACAGCACCCTCAAAGAGGCAAACAGCGCCATCGACGAGCAGTTGAAGCGCCACACAGCGCTCGGGAAAACGATACGAGAGGCCGACGAGGCATGGCAAAACGCGCAAAGAGCACGAACCGCTCACGAAGCGCGCATCGCCGAGCTTACCGAGCAGATTGCCAGTCGCAAACCGATCGACGAGGAGGGCCTACGCAGCGAGCTCGGGCAAACGCTTCAAGCTCTTGAAAACACGACAGCTAAACGCGATGCCCTTTCCCTTCGCATCGCGCGCAACGAGCGATCGCTTAAGGCACTTCGCCGCGCGCTCGAGAAGTCGGCCTCGGTCGAGAAGTCCTATTCCGAAGCGGCGGCGCTTTCGCAAACCGCCTCGGGGAAGCTTTCGGGCACCGCCCACATCTCCTTTGAAACCTATGTGCAAAGCCGCTACTTCGATCGCATTATCGATGCGGCAAACCGTCGCCTTGAGGTGTTAAGCGATGGTCGCTATCGCTTGCTGCGACGAACCGAGGCTTCCGACGGGAGAGGTCAGACGGGGCTTGACCTCGATGTTTTCGACAGCTACACCGGCAGACGGCGCCAAGCGGCAACGCTTTCCGGCGGCGAATCGTTCATGGCGGCGCTTTCCCTTTCGCTCGGGCTTTCCGATATCGTCCAGCAATACGCCGGCGGCATTCGCCTTGATACGATGTTCATCGACGAAGGATTTGGCGCGCTTGATAACGATGCATTATCGAATGCTATCCGCGTGCTCACCGAGATGTGCGGCGATGATAAACTCGTGGGGATCATCAGCCACGTTGATGCGCTCAAAGAAGCGATCGAACGCAAGATCGTCGTCAGACGGGCGCGCTCGGGCTCGACAATCGAGTTGGAGCTTTAGCAAACGAACAGCATCAGCTTGCGGATGAGAGCACAGACGCTCGCATGGCGCGGGATGCACCGCTTTTTGATGCCATTCCCGCCCCGTCGCAAAGGAGCCTTTGAGTGAAAACGAACACACCGACAAAGCAAGACGGACCCACACAGAAAACGCCACACGCGTCGCTTGACGCAGATCTGATCAGGCGGGCGAATAGGATACAGGACACTTCGACGGTTGCCATCGCCGTGGTCAATCACCTCGCAACGCGAGCAAAAGGCGACGAAAACCGCCAGATCCTCGCCCAGATCGCCGAAGAGCTTGAAAGCCACCGCGCCTACCTTGAGCAGTTAACCGGCCATCCTGCAAAGCCCCATCCGTGGCGCACGCGCTTTCGCAAAGCCGAGGCAAACATCCTTGGAATGATGTTTGCCATCAGAAAACTCTTGAACCATCAGGACTATCTCAATCAGTTCTTCGCCGAGCTGAAAGAGGTTGATGAGCAGGCGGACGAAGTTTATGAACGGAGCATCCGCCACGAAAACGCCCTCATGGATATGCTCGACGAGGAACGGCTGCATTACATTGGCGCGATGGTGCTCGGCCTGAACGATGCGCTCGTCGAGATCACCGGTGCACTCGCCGGCGTCACCTTCTCGCTCTGCAATACGAAGGTCGTGGCGCTCACCGGCATTGTCACCGGCATTTCGGCAACAATTTCGATGGCCGCCTCAAACTATCTTGCCGTAAAGGAAGACGGCTCGAACGACGCCGTGAAGTCGGGGGCCTTCACCGGTGGGGCCTATTTCGTCGCGGTGATTCTCCTCGTGTTGCCTTATCTATTGCTGCCCGACAACATGTATGCGCCGGCATTCTTCATCATGCTCGCCGAGGTGATCATCATCCTCGTGGCGTTTAACTATTACCTGTCGGTGGCAAACAACAAGCCCTTCTGGAAGCGCTTCGGTCAGATGGCGGTCATCTCGCTTGGCGTTGCGCTGATCGCATTTCTCATCGGGCTTGCCGCGAAGGAGCTGCTCGGCATCACGATTGCGTAAGAAGGCATGTCGCAAAGGCGGATATTCCCTCTCCGCGGCCCTCGAAGCCCATATGCTCAGTCGTCGTCGCCTTCACGCCTATCGCTTCTGCTGGGACATTCAGCGCACGCGCAAGGTTTTCCCGCATTTGATCGCGATAAGGGGTGAGCTTCGGCGCCTGAGCCACGATGATGCTATCGACGTCGACGACACAAAAACCCGCCGCCCTTACCTTCTTCGCAGCCTCGGCAAGCAACATGAGGGAATCAGCGCCTTCATAGGCGGCATCGGTATCGGGAAAATGCTGCCCGATATCGCCAAGGCGCGCCGCGCTGAGAAGCGCATCGGCGATCGCATGGCTTAAAACATCGGCATCCGAATGCCCCATAAGCCCTTTTTCATAGGGAATATGAACACCGCCGATGATAAGCGTGCGCCCCTCGACGAGGCGATGGGCGTCATAGCCGATGCCGGTCCTCAAAGACAGGTGATTTGCCGATGCATCACTGGCCATCAAGCGGCCCATCGCTGATGTCGGGGTGCTTCATCATCGCGCGCACCGCCGCCGAAAGAATCTTATAATCCTCCGGCACGGTAAGCTTGATGTTATCGCGTTTACCTTCAACGACCAGCACCTTCCCACCTAAACGCTCTACGAGCGACGAATCATCGGTTCCGACGAAGCCATCGGCGAGCGCCGATGCATGGGCGCGGCGATAGATGCTTGTTCGAAAGACTTGGGGCGTTTGCGCATTCCAGAAGACGCGGCGATCCGGCGTTCCCATGATGACGCCGTTTTCCACCACCTTCAGCGTGTCGATTGCGGGATGAGCGACCACGGCGCCATCCGCATCAAAATTGCCTTTGACCGTATTGATGGTATGCAAGATCAAATCGGGCGAGATCAGCGGACGTGCGCCATCGTGCAGCACGACGAATTCAAACTCGTCGCCCACATATTCCAGGCCCGAAAACGCGGACTCTTGGCGAATCGTCCCCGAAGGAGCCATGACAATGGGCGTGATAAAGGGAAACGGATCAACCGCGCGCTTCAGATATTCGTCGGCGCGATCGGATGGGCAAACGATGACGATGAGCCCGATATCGCCGACGGCGTCGAGGGCCTCGGCAGACCAAGTGAGAATCGGCTTGCCGGCGATTTCAACGAGCTGCTTGCCGCCTTCTTTGCCGAAGCGCTCTCCCGTTCCTCCTGCCAGAAGGATGGCAGCCGTTTGAGGATGAGGGTCGACAACGCCCTGAAGCCCCAGCGAGAGCTGATTCAGGGCATCGAAATCATCGTCATTGAAATAGAACCGCGCGGGGCGCAATGCCTCGGGAATGTATACCGGATCAATCGCCTTCGTCAATGTATCCGCCTCCGAGCGCTTACTATCCTATCCTTATGCTTCCGCATCTTACGCGTTGCCAGCATCGCCGGCGCCTGCATCGCCGCCTGCGCCAGCTTCTCCGCCTGCGTTGGCGTTGGCGGCGTTCGTATCGCCTGTCCCGTTGTCGCCGGCGTTCTGGTCGGTGCTCTGGTCGGTGTTTTGATCGCCGCTCTGATCAGCCGGCGTCGTCGTAGAGCTCGATTGCGCTGCTGCCGTCAGAGGAATATTCGAAAGATCGAGCGTCGTGCCGAGCCACTTCTTCTCGATAACCTTCACGACGCCGCCATCGACGATCGTGCTGAGGGCCTGCGTTACCGCTGCTTGAAGCTCGGTGTTTTGCGCGGCCACGCCAACGCAATATCCGTTCACGGGGCTTAGGAGCGCAACAGGATAGACATCGATTCCCCTGCCGTGCGCGGTATATTCTCCGATAATGGCATCGGCGGCAACAAATTCAACCACCGATGTTTCAAGGTCGGCAAAAGCATCGGCAAGGCTCGTAGTGGCCGTTAGGGCATCGGCGCCGAACTCGTTGGTCACCGCCCAAGCGGATTTCGAAGAGACCTGAGCGGCGAATTTCAAATTGGGCGTTCCCGCAACGGGCACCGCTGCTGTTTGCGAAAGTGAGAATGCCGTGATCGCCGTCGGAAGGTAGGAATCCGACATCCAGAAGGTGTAGTCCGCCGCCTCCGACGAATCGATTCCCATCACGATATCGACGCTGCCATCGTTGATCGCTCCCTCAGGATCGCTCGCAACATCGACGATCGAAACGTCCAAACCGAGGGTGTCCGCCAACGCTGCCGCGATATCCACATCAAGCCCGATGATTCGATCCGAATTCGAACCCGCCAACGGGGGGCGCGAAGTGTCGACGCCAACGCGCAAAACACCGTCGGAAGCGATAGTCGGGCTGGAAATTTGAGGCGTTTTCTCGGCCGGAGTGTATCCTTGGCCTGAAGAGCATGCGCCCAGAAGCGCCGCCGTGCAGAGCGCTCCCACGACAAGCGCGCAAGCCATGACTCGTTTCAGAAGTTTCACCGTATTCCTCCGTAACCTTTCATCGTACGCTTCCTTCGACTGACCTAGTCTTTGACCCCACACTCGCGTACGGGAGCTTCCGCTTGCGCTAAAGCCCTCTCGCCCGCCGCAGCCGGATGCCGCGTTCAGCAGGCGGTACGACTTACTTCTAGGATACGCCATGATCGCAGCGTCGCCGCTGCTTACGTGGGTCCTTTTGACCGCATCTGCCTTGGACTAGAAGCTTATGGCTTCGCAACTACAGACCCGAAAGAAGCATGCCCTTAAGTGTAGCAGAAAACAACGGGCTGCGGCGGCTGCGGTCATTCTCCGACAAAGCTGCGACGCACCTACGACACGCCCCGCGTCGTGCACGCGGCAAACCTACGACATGCCCCGCGTCGTGCACGCGTCGTGCACGCGGCAAACCTACGACATTTCTGCGCACGGCAGATGCTACCTTTCCTGCGAAGCGTGCATTCGCGGCGAGCGGTTCTCTCTCCATGTGCTCACCGCGTTAATGCAGCGCTCGGAGCTGATGCACAATACCCAACACAAGGCAGATGAGCATGGATTACCGTTCGAAATTGCAAACTACTCTGGTGCGCGCCGCCCAATGCGGCTATGGAGCACTTTTGGAAACGCTGTGGCCAACGCGGTGCGCACTCTGCGATCGTCCCGACGTGCTCCTCTGCGACGACTGCCGCAGCCTCCTGCCGTTCATCGACGTGTGGCAGGCATGCCCCTTTTGCGGTGCGCCCTTTGAGCGCGTGCAATGCAGCTCATGCTTTTCGATTTGGCATTCCGAAGACGATCCGCCATTTGTGCAGGCGGTCAGCGCAACAATGCTCAACGATGCGTCACGCAGGCTTGTCTTAACGTACAAAGACGCTGGCGAGCAACGTCTTTCCTTCGTCATCGCGGAATTGATGGCTCCCTATATCCCGCCTGCGTGGCGTGCGTGCGAGCCCGTCATCAGCTTCGTTCCCGCCACGCAGGCAGCACGCGAAAGGCGCGGATTCGATCATGCGCAGCTTCTCGCCCAATCGCTTGCGGAGGTTTCCGGCATCCCCTGCGTTGCACTGTTCCAGCGGCCGCAGGCCGAGGACCAGCGAGGTCTTGGACGCACGCAGCGCTTGCAGAACATGGAAAAGCACCTCGCGTTGCTTCCTCGCATCGATCGCCGAAAGCTTCCGCAGAGAATTCTTCTCATCGATGATGTTTATACAACGGGAGCCACGATGCGGGCAGCATGCAAAGCAATCAGAGAAGTCGCAATCGAAGCGAGTATCGAGGTGCCGCTTATTTGCTGCCTTACCTTTGCACGCGCCTGATAAAAGCTCAGCGCACAGCCCCTTCGTCCGCCGTACCGGTGATGCGTGCCGCTTGCGCGAATTCCGAAACGTCCACCGCGTAATTGTGCGGAATCGGCTTCCAAACCGCCTTCCCGAAAAGCGCTACAACGACGATCGGCACATTCACGATCTGGAAGATTGGGAAAGTGAACATGTATTTGATCTTTTGCGCTTTTGTAAGATGAATGGAGTTCCATTCGGTATAGGTGGTAAGAACGCCGAAGATGAAATTGAAGAGGAAGTTGTTGAACACGCAGAAGAACAGGCTCGAGGCAGCGGACGCCACAACCACGCCCGTTGAGAGAATGCCGCAGGCCCCAAGCACAACGATCGTGAGATCGAAGGCGAGGATGAACACCGTCAGCAGCATCGCCGGAGAAACCGTCATCAGCATGTCGTAGCAGGCAAGGCGATTTTTCTGCCCTTTGTTGAAAAGAAGCTTCATGAAAAGATTCTTCGCATAGCATCCGAACACCTGGTAGAAGCCCTTCGCCCAACGGAAACGCTGATTCCACTGGTCACGGAAGGTAACAGGCTGCTCGTCGTAGATGATAGCCGTAGGACAATAGGAGATTTTCTCGCCGTCGACAACGCTTGAAATGGAAAACTCGATGTCCTCGGTGAGCAAGAACCAGTTCCATCCGTTGTGCTTTTCGATAATCTCCGCTGAAACGTACCAGCCCGTACCCGAGATGGCGCAGCTCGTGTCGAGCGTGAGGCGCGCTTGACTCAAAAACTTCGCCTCGCGCAGAAACATCAGCCCATAGCCGGCGGAAATCCAGTTCGACCCGAAGTTCTTCGAATTGCGATAGCAGGTGGAGGCCTTCGCACCGTTATCGAAGGTGGCATTCATCTCGCGGAAATAGTTCTCGTCCAACACATTGTCGGCATCAAAAACGAAATAGGCTTCATATCCACGATCGGCATAGGTGCTGCGAAGCACTTGGAAACCATAGTTGAGCGCATAGCCCTTGCCCACTTGTTCGGTGTTACTCCGCGGGATGACGATTGCCCCCGCTTTGCGCGCAACGTCGGCAGTATCGTCGGTGCAGTTGTCGGCGATTACGAAGATATCGATCAACTCGATCGGATAGCTCTGCATTTGGATGCTGTGAATCAAATTGCCGATCACCGCACGTTCATTGCGGGCGGGAATTAAAACGGCATAACGATGGTTTCTCTTCGCGGTGAGCTTGTTATAGGGACGCGTTAAAACGATGAACGCATAAATGAGCTGATAGCCGTATAGAGCGGTACAGATGATGAGTACGCAGAGATTGAAAACGTCGACGAACGACATCTGCGAAACTATTTCCTCAATCATAACTCCTACTTCGTTTGCCCCACACATTCTCGGCATGCAAAGATGCCCTGTGAAAGTATAGTTATTGGTCAAGAATACGGTGAAAAAATAACAAAATCGTAAGAAAACGTTATCTGAATATGCCATTCGCATCCCAAAAAGCTCCACATAAAACGGCGCATGCTAGAATACGCTACCAGGAATTTCAATCGAGACGAAAGGATGTATCCCATGGCTCTCACATTTTACAAGTGCGACATTTGCGGAGAAGTCATCATTGAGGCGTTCGATACCGGCCACACGCCGGTCTGCTGCGGCAAGCCGATGCGCCCTCTTGAGGCGGGAACCACCGATGCGGTGCTCGAAAAGCACGTGCCCGACTGCACCGTCGAAGGCAACACGGTGAAAGTGCAGGTAGGCTCGGTTGCGCATCCCATGACCCCCGAGCATTTCATCACGCTCATCGCGCTTGAGACCGAAAAGCTCTATCAGGTCGCAACGCTCGACCCTGATCACGACCCCGTGGCAACCTTCGCCGTCGCCGAGGGCGACAAAGCCGTTCGCGTCTACGAGTATTGCAACCTCCACGGCCTGTGGAAGAAAGAACTGCTTCCCTCCGCAGAGTACTAAGCGAGGGCAAATTCAAGTTTTTGCAAGCGGGGATCGGCTTCGACGAGGGTGACGGCGATGCGTTGCCCGAGGCGATACCGTACCCCGCTCTCCTGCCCCGTCAGCGTATGGCGTTTGGGATCGAAGGCGAAGTATTCGTTGCCGAGGGTCCTCACGGGAATGATACCCTCGGCAGTATTCTCCAATTCAACGAAAAGGCCGGCGGTTGTGACGCCCGACACCACGCCGGAAAACTTCATTCCGATGTAATCGCCCAGGTATTCGATTATCTTCAACTCTTGGCTTTCACGCGCCGCATCGTCAGCGATACGCTCCATTTTCGAGGCATGCTCAGCAATCGCGGCAAGTTCTTTTTCCGGTAAAGGAGCGTCGCGCACCCCCTCAAGATGCAAAGCAAGCATACGGTGCACGATAAGATCGGGATAGCGCCTAATCGGGCTCGTGAAATGACAGTAACACGAGCTCGCTAATCCATAATGCCCCTTGTTGACAGGCGAATACACCGCACGTTTCATCGAACGTAGAAGAAGCGACGAAACGAGCACCTCCTCTGCCCTGCCCTTGCTTTTCTCGATGATCTCTTCAATCGCCGACGATTGTGCCGTGATCAGCCCTTCTTTGAGCCGCTCATCAAACCACGGAAACTCTTCGAATACCGGAACCAAATCGGCAAGATGCGCCGGCTCCGGCTGCTCGTGAATGCGGTAAATACAAGGAAACGCATGCTTTTCGAGATGCCGCGCGACCGTCTCGTTCGCAAGAATCATTGCCTCTTCAACGACTTCCGTCGCATCGTTCTTCTCGCGCACGTCGATGCGCAGCGGTTTTCCCTCGCCGTCGAGAACGACCTTCGCCTCCCGCGTCGAGAAATCGATGCCGCCCGACCCGCGCCGCAATTCAGCGCGCTGCTTTGCGATACGCGAAAGGTATTCGAGGCGCCATGCCAGCCGTGTATCGCTCAAGGCGAGATGGGCATGCGCCGAGGACCGCCCACGGAGGATTTCCAGCGCTTCGCCATAGGAAAGCCGCGCATTCGATCGAATCACCGAGCGGTAAATGCGATATCCCGCCACCTTCCCCGTTTCCTCATGAAGATAAAGATCCACGGTGATCGTGTTTCTGTCTTCATCGGGACGCAGCGAGCAGGCATCGTCGGAAAGCTCGGGCGGCAGCATCGGAAGCACCCGATCGACAAGGTAGGTGCTCGTCGCCCGTGCACGGGCCTCCCTATCGAGAGCCGACCCCGCCTGCACGAATCTTCCCACATCGGCGATATGCACTCCAAGGCGCAGAAACGTTCCGGCGATTCGGTGTTTTCCCTCAATGCCTTTCGCATCGTCGCTCTCAACCGCTCCGGCCTCGTCGTGCTGCACGTTGTGCGGCTCTCTTGGCCCGATTCTCACGCGGTCGAGCGAGAGGGCGTCGTCGAAATCCTTCGCATCGGGAGGATCGATGGTAAAGACAAAGCGTTCGCGCAAATCCTCCGCCCCCCGCAAAAGCGAACCGGCATCCTTTTGCGTTGCCTCTTTTGCCTCCAAAAGCGCCTCTTCGGGAAAATCCGTCGCCAAATGGGCGCGCGAAATGACGAGGTCGATGCCAAGGCGCTCGGTTTCATCATCAGGATATACCTCTTCGATCACACCGAACGCCGCATTCCTTCTCGTGGGATATTCCACCATGCGCACACGCACCAGCGAGCCATCCTCGATATCGGGTTGCGCCGATCGTTGCGTGAACACATCGTAGGGAATGCGCGCATCAAGTGGCACAACGACGCCGAACGGCTCCGCCACCTCATAACGCCCGATGATGCTTTGATGCGCACGCTCAATGATGCGAACGACCCGCGCCTCCGCGCGACGGCCCGCATCGGCAGCAGCCGCCGAATTGCCTTTCCCTGCACGCGCTGTAGAGGCACTGTGCGGGCGCATCAAAGCGATTTCAACAAGATCGCCGTCAGCGGCGCCCGAAAGCGCCTTTCGCGGAATGAAATACTCCCCTTCGGCAGTCCGGACAAATCCATAACCGGAAACGTGAAGGGAAAGCGTGCCACGTGGAAGCGCGCGCGGTTTAGTGCGCGTTGAGCGTCGATAGCCTGCGCCACTTCGGTGTTTGCCCCTTCCCATGATGCGCTTCCTTTGAAAGGCCTTCGGAAAGCCTATTCCCGGATGAGCGAGCGCGCTGTATCGACAGCGACGACGAGTTGCGTGTCGTTCTCTTCGTCGCCGGTCTGTGCAACATTGACGGATGGCGTAATGCCATTGCCATTGATCTCGGTTCCAAGCGGCGTCAGATAATAGGCCGCGGTATAGCGCAAGGCGCCTCCGAAAGAAAGCTCGCGCATCACCTGCACCGAGCCCTTCCCCATCGTTTTCGTGCCAACGAAGGTCGCACGGTCGTTATCGACGAGCGCCGCAACCAGCACCTCGGCCGCGGCTGCCGTGTATTCATCGGCGAGCACGACGAGCGGTGCCGCGGTAGCCACCGTGCCAACCGCGTTCTTCGTCGTGGTTCCCTCAAGGGTTCTCACCTGCACGACAACGCCGCCATCAAGAAAAAGGCTCGCGATATCCACTGCTTGAGCCAGATAGCCGCCTGAATTGCCTCGCACGTCAAGCACGAAGGCCTGCGCCCCCTGAGCCGTGAGATCTTCAATCGCATCGGAGGCCAAGGTGCTCGCGCTTTGCGTGAGCTGTTTCACCTTGATGACGCCGACGTTTTCCTGAAGCTCGCTCGTAACGTTGTCAGCCTCGTATTTGCGGCAGGTCAACGTTGTCGTGAATTCTTCACCGGTCGTCGCCTCGCGGCTCTCTGCGCGCATCCATGTGATCACGACCTCTTGTCCATTCGCTTGCGAAAGCCGATGGATAACTTCGGTCATCGTCCATGTATGGCTGTCGTCCCCATTGATGGCAATAACATAATCGCCCTGCTCAACGCCCTCTGCCTGAGCTTCGCTTCCGCTAAAGACATCGGCGGCATAGGCACGCCCCTGATAATCGGCGAACAAAACGCCGATTCCGCCATAATCGCCGTCGGTTGTGCTGCTCAGAAGCTGTTCGTAGCGCTCGGCATTGAAATACGTCGCATAGGGATCGCCCGTCTGCTCCAAAAACTCCTGCAGCACCGCCTCGGTTGTCGGATTCAGGCTGTAGGTGTCAAGGCTATTCGACGCAAGCAGATCCTCCACTTCGCCCACTCGCGCTGAAAGCGAATTGTAGAGGTTTTTGCTTGGAAGCTGAGAATCCGTTTGAGCAATCGGCCCGCCGATATTGAAGCCAAGCGCGCTCATAAGCGGCAGATGGCTGCGCAAGACGAAACCGACGATGAATGCCGCCGCAATGACAAGCACAAACGCAAGCCATTTGAGCGTCTTGCGGTTATGCGCATGCTCCTGAGCTGTCAGGCTCGATGCGCTCTGAAGCCTATCGCTATGCCGCGATCCGCGGATCACCTACCTGCTCCTCCCAACAGCCATCTTCTGCCTTCATGCTTCCTCAAAGCGATAAGCTCGCTCCATCTGCAGGCTTTGCCCTACAAGGTTATACCTTCAGGTAGCGGCGCATCGCGAATGCCGAACCGATCAAGCCGATGATAAGCCCCGCAACGATAAGCGCTGCATAGATGAATAGATACGTGCCCGAACTGACGTCGAATGAGAGAAACGGAAGAGCCGTCTCGAGCCGAGGCATCGCGAAGGTGCGAAGGACCTGGATGAGAATAACCGCAAGCACCGAGCCGATGAGGGCATGCAGTGCGCCTTCCATGAGGAACGGCCCCCGAATAAAGCCATTTGAGGCACCAACCAAACGCATGATGGCAATTTCCTTGCGCCGTGCGAGAATCGCGAGACGAATCGTGTTGTTGATGAACACGAGAGCGATGAAGATCAAAAGGATGATCAGCGCGATGCCCACGTAGCGCACATAGGTGGTAAGCGAAAGAAGACGCTCCACCGTCTGCTGCCCGTATTTAACGGATTCCGCCGGATCGGCGGGATTGTCGGCAATGGATTGGAACGTCGAATTTCCGGCGATCTCCGTCGCCACCGACTCAACGAGCTGCGCATCGGTCAGCTCCACATCGATGGAAGCCGGAAGCGGGTTATATCCATCGAGCGTCGAAACGATATCGGAACTTGAGGTTTCCTTGAAGTTCTCAAGCGCCTGCTCCTTCGTGGTGAAGCCGACCCATGAGACCCCTTCGAGGTCACGGATATACGCAGTGACCGAATCAATCGAAGATTGCGAGGCATCATCGGCCACATAGGCGGTGATGGAAACCTTGCTCTCCACCGACGAGATGACATTTTCCACCATCACGCCGCCAACCATGAACACGCCGATGATCAAAAGAGAAAGAAAAATCGTGATGATCGAGCCCAAGGCCGTCGAAAGATTTCTCGTAAAGCCCTGAAGCGATTCTTTGAAGAAATAAACCAGGCTAGACATCGAACCCGTACACCCCCCGATCTTGGTCGCGCGTCAAACGCCCGCGATCGAGCGCGATAACGCGACGGCGCATGTTATCGACCATCTCGCGGTCGTGCGTCGCGACAAGCACCGTCGTGCCGGTGCGGTTAATGCGCTCGAGAAGATCCATGATGCCGCGCGAGGTCTGCGGATCGAGATTTCCCGTCGGCTCGTCGCAGATCAAAAGGGGCGGACGGTTCACGATCGCCCGTGCGATCGAAACACGTTGCTGCTCGCCTCCCGAAAGCTGGTCGGGGTATTTGTTCAGCTTGTCGTGCAGGCCGACGAGGCGCAGCACCTCAGGTACTTGGGTTTTAATCACGTGCCGGCTTTTCCCGATAACTTCAAGGGCAAACGCGACGTTTTCAAACACCGTCTTATTCGGAAGCAGCTTGAAATCTTGGAAAACACAGCCGATGTTGCGACGCAAATACGGCACGCGCCAGTTCTTCATCGTCGAGAGATCCTCATCGGCAATGTAGATATGCCCTTGGGTCGCCTTGATTTCGCGCGTGAGCAAACGGATGAAGGTGGATTTGCCCGAACCCGAATGGCCGACCAAAAAAAGGAACTCGCCCGCGTAGATCTGCAGGGTGATGTCAGCGAGCGCCGGCTTGTTCGGCTGGGCGGGATAGACCTTCGTCACGTGGTCGAACGTAATGACGGGAGAACCCGCCGGTTCGGCAAGATCGTTCACATCGAGAACCGGAAGCGCCGTCGAAAGCTGTTGCGTGGGGACGACAGCGGCAGGCTTCCCGTGTGATCCGCGCGTCGATTGCGCACGACCGGAATTCGGCATCGAATTCGCTCGAGCGACAGACGGCGGCACATTCGGTGCGCTCGGCCGCGGCGCTTGAGCCTGATCTACTTCGTTGGTCACAGCATGCTCCATTCAAGTAGTCGTTTTCACTGAGACTAACCGTGTATTCTATCAGAGTGGCTTGCGAGCCATCGCCTTCTTCACAGCAATGACAATGCTTGCGGCATCCAAATGGAAGTACGTGAGAAGATCCTCAAACTCTCCCGACTTGCCAAAGACATCGCAAACGCCAACCAATTCGACGGGATAGGGCCGTGTTGTCGCAAGCAGACGACAGACTGCCTCGCCTAAGCCTCCGAATACCGAATGCTCCTCTGCGCATACGACGCAGCCGGTTTTCTCGAGAGAGGCAAGGATCGTTTGATCGTCGAGCGGCTTCACTGAAAAGGCATCGATCACCTCGGCGGAAATGCCCTCGTCCTCAAGGATGCGCGCTGCTGCCAAAGCCTCGCGCACCTCGACCCCGCAGGCGATGATCGTTGCATCCGTGCCCTCGCGAACCACATACGCGCGCCCGATCTCGAGCGACGCCTCGTCGTCATAAACGCAGGGCACGTTCGCACGTCCCATGCGCACATACACAGGCCCTGGCGTCTGGGCCGCCAAGCGAATGGCCGAACGCGCCGCCGCATAGTCGGCGGGGACAAGCACGCGCATACGAGGGAGCATGCGCATGAGCGCAATATCCTCAAGCATCTGGTGGCTTCCACCGTCAGGACCAACCGACACGCCCGCATGAGTCGGGGCTATTTTCACATTAAGGTTCGAATAGCAAACGGTGTTGCGGATCTGATCATAGGTTCGTCCCGTTCCGAACACGGCGAACGAGCCCGTAAATGCGATGTGGCCCGTGCAGGCAAGGCCGGACGCCACATCAATCATGTTCTGCTCGGCAATACCGCAGTTAAAGAACCGCCTTGCGTATTCTTCGCCTTGTTTGGCAAATGTTGCGGTCGTCGTCGAGGCGCTGAGGTCGGCGTCAACGGCAACAACGGGATACCCCTCCTCGGCGAGCTCGATGAGCGTTTTGCCATAGGCTGCGCGCGTTGCCTTCTTCTGCTTTGCCTGCTCGGCTGAGGCGAGCTTAACCATGGCACACCTCCGTTCCGACCATGGCGAAATCACATGCGCGCTTGCCATCGCTCGCCGCCGCCAATTCGTCCAATGCCGCTTTCGTCTCTTCCTCGTTAGGGGCCTTCCCATGCCACGAAACCTGATTCTCCATGAACGAGACGCCCTTGCCCTTGATGGTGTGTGCGATGATCATCTGCGGTTTTCCGCATCGTGCCTCTTTCGCGCTCACCAATTCGTCCAATGCCGCTTTCGTCTCTTCCTCGTTAGGGGCCTTCCCATGCCACGAAACCTGATTCTCCATGAAC
>CANQTB010000013.1 GCA_947626665.1 uncultured Eggerthellaceae bacterium | reverse complement strand
AGCTTGCCTTCATAGATATTCATAGTTGCTCTTCCTTTCGCTTCCTATTCTTCGATGTCGAGCAGATGCCCCATCTTCTCCTGCTTCGTCTGCAGATAGAAACGATCGTAATCCGTCGGAGCGATCTGGATGGGCACGCGCTCGGTGATCTCCATACCGAAATCGGCCAGCTGGTATACCTTGTCGGGGTTGTTCGTCAAAAGCCGCATGGTCTTCACCCCGAGGTCGCGCAGGATCTGCGCGCCGATGAAGTATTCGCGCAGATCGCCTTCGAAGCCGAGCGCAAGGTTCGCCTCAAGGGTGTCCATCCCCTTATCCTGCAGCTCGTAAGCACGCAGCTTGTTGACGAGGCCGATGCCGCGCCCTTCTTGGCGCATATACAGCACGATGCCGCGTCCCTCTTCGTCGACTTGGCGCATCGCCTGGGCGAATTGATCGCCGCAATCGCAGCGCAGCGAGCCGAATGCGTCGCCGGTCAAGCACTCGGAATGCACGCGCACGAGCACGTCTTCGCCGTCGCCGATATCTCCCTTGATGAGCGCCACATGATGCTCGCCGTTCAGGCGATTCACATACGCCGCAGCGTTGAACTCGCCGTACTTCGTGGGCATGCGCGTGTAAGCGACCTGCTCGACGAGCTTATCGTGCTTCTTGCGATAATCCTGAAGCGCCTTGATGGAAACGAACGTGAGGTCGAACTTCTTCGCCATTTCGATCAGCTCGGGCGTGCGCATCATCGTGCCGTCGTCGCGCATCACCTCGCAGCAAAGCCCCACTTGGGTAAGGCCAGCCAACCGGCAAAGATCGACCGTCGCCTCGGTGTGGCCGTTGCGCTCAAGCACGCCGTTGCGCTTGGCCATCAGGGGGAACATATGCCCCGGACGGCGGAAATCCTCGGGCCTCGAGGTGGGGTCTGCACATTTGCGTGCCGTGTAACCGCGCTCCTCGGCGCTGATGCCGGTCGTCGTGTCCTTATGGTCCACCGAAACCGTGAACGCCGTTTCGTGGTTGTCCGTGTTATCCATCACCATCTGGGGAAACTGCAATCGCTTGCACTCCTCGATGGACATCGGCATACAGATGAGCCCCTTGCCGTGCACCGCCATGAAGTTCACATTTGCCGTGGTGGCGAACTGTCCCGCACAGATGAGATCCCCCTCGTTTTCCCGATCGGGATCGTCGGTGCAGAGGATGATCTTGCCTTGGCGGAGATCCTCCATTGCCTCTTCGATCGTATTGAACTCAAACATTACCGCTCCTTTTATCCACGCTCTGTTTCCGACAAAGCATTAAAACCCACATTTGATGAGGTATTCCTCGGTTATTTCGCCGCTTGCACTGGCAACGTTGCCAGACGGCACTGCGCCTTCGCGTGGAAAGGCCATCATGCGTTCCACATATTTCCCCATGATATCGTTTTCGATATTCACCTCGTCCCCCACGCGTTTGAATGCCAAGTTGGTGACCGCACGTGTATGGGGAATGACCGAAACGGAGAAATCGCTCGCCGTTACGCGGGCGACCGTGAGGCTGATCCCCTCGATCGCGACGGAGGCCTTCTCCACAATGTAGCGCAAGAGGCGCGGCTCGCAGGAAACCGTGAACCAGACGGCATTCGCATCCTGCTTGATGCGCGTTATCGTGCCCGTGCCGTCGATATGTCCCGAAACGATGTGGCCGCCGAAGCGACCGTTCGCCGGCATCGCGCGCTCGAGGTTCACAAGGGAACCGTTTTTCAGCGTTTTGAGAGTGGATCTATCGAGGGTCTCGTGCATCACATCGGCGGAAAACGTTTTCTCACCGCGCTCTGTCACCGTGAGGCAGACGCCGTTGACGGCGATCGAATCGCCGATGCGGGCGTCTTCAAGCACGATGCCCTCCTTCGTTCGGATGGTGAGTACGCAGGAGTTTCCGCTGCTTACCACCTGCTCGATCATGCCGACTTCTTCGACAATGCCGGTAAACATCAGGCAACCTCCCCTTCCAAAAGCACATCATTGCCGAAGGCATAGGTTTCAAGCGATGCCACATGCCACGCCTCGTCCGGCGTTTCAACACCGCTGCCGCCAAGCGGCGAAGGGGCGTCCTGGCCGCCGAAAAGCTTCGGGGCCACATACGCCTGCACGCGCCTCACCCTTCCCGTTGCCATCAGGGAAGCCGCAAGGGCGGGGCCTGCCTCCACCATCACATCGTTCATGCCTCGCTCCGCCGCCAGATCAAACGCTGCAGCAAGATCGATATGGCCCTCCTTTTCCGGCATGACCACCACCTCGCAGCCCGCTTCCCGATAAGGCAGAGCAGCGCTTTCGCATTCCTCGCACGTGAGCAGCATCGTGGAAACATCGCGTGCCGTGGTGACTATCTGCGACGTGAGCGGCGTGCGAAGATGCGTGTCGCAGACCATGCGCGTCGGCTGATGAAATGCTCCGCATAGGCCCGCATCCGCGATCGTTGCGCCCTGCGGCAAGCGCTGAGCGAACGCATCGCCATAACGCAGTGCGTCATCCGAGGTCAAACGACAAGTGAGCATCGGATCGTCCGCAAGCACGGTTCCCACGCCGACCATCACCGCCGAGGCGCGCGCCCGATCAAGGTGAACGATCGCCCGTGCTGCGTCGCCGGTGATCCAGCGTGAGGCGCCGGTCCGCGTCGCCACCTTGCCATCGAGCGTCATCGCGAATTTGAGCGTCACATAGGGCGTCTTCGATTCGATGAAATGGAAGAACGGGCGGTTGATGCGCTTGCATTCCTCAAGCAGAACGCCTTCGTCCACCGTGATGCCCGCTGCGCGAAGCTGGGCTGTGCCCTTTCCCGCGACAAGCGGGTTCGGATCGGGCGCACCCACGATGACGCGTGCGATGCGCGCCTCAATGAGCGCTTCGGTGCACGGCGGCGTCTTTCCCGTATGGCAGCACGGCTCAAGCGTCACGTAGGCGCTCGCCCCTTCGGGATTCTCCCCGCGCGCCCGACAATCGGCAAGCGCCTCGCGCTCGGCATGCAAGGCGCCGAAGCGCGTGTGCCAGCCCTGCCCGATCACCTCGCCGTCGCGCACAATCACGCAGCCGACCAACGGATTCGGATTCGTCCAGCCCCACCCACGCACGGCAAGCGCCAAAGCGCGCTGCATAAACTGCTCATCGCTTCCCATCGCGCTGCTTGTCGGTATGTCGCTTTTTGCCCCCGTGGCGCTCTCCTTCCGGCTCACCGAAAAAGTCCAACAAAAAAGCCCCGGCATACGCTTCGGGGCTTCATCGACGTTCATCTTCCATGAACGATCTTCTTTCATCCAGACTGTACTGTCGGCTTCGGAATCACACCGAATCGGCCTTGCGGCTCGTGGGCTTTACCACCGGTGGGGACTTTCACCCCGCCCTGAAGATCATGCATTAACTGCGAGGGAAAGTATAGCAACTCCACTCGCACCGTCAAGTGAACGACTCCAGCGAACCGATCGCATAGAGCGGGATGTCCACCACATCGCCATCGCATCGAGGCGGCAGCGTTGAGAGCCGATAGCCGCGCTCGAGCAAAAAGCGCTTTCTAGGATCACTCCTCAATATTTCTATCACATTATTTCCACCTATTACTTCCTTGCCATAGCGTGTTGAGCGCCAAAGTACCCCGTAGTCATTGCAAGACCATTGGCCATGCCGGAGAAGAAGGGATAGTAAGCATCCCCAAACTTCTCACCTACCACATTGCCAACCGCGTACAGACCGACGATGGGCTGCGATTTGGCATCGAGGACCTCGGAGTCGGGACTTACACGCACGCCTGATGTGGCGCAACTGTAATACATACCCAACTTCGACGCGCAGAAGGGAGGTGCGTCGATAGTAGTGATATGCTCGCCCTTCATAGCAAAGCGCGTGTCCACGCCGGATGAGGCCGCCTGATTTCGCGTTTCCACAGAACGCTTCAGGTTCTCAGCTGGTACGTCGATCAATGTCGCTAGCTCCTCGATAGTGTCAGCAGAGTAGTCCGGGTTGGAGCCGTCATCAGGATTGGCGCCCCACATGCCCCACTCGGTCACGCGTTCCACATCATCAGCCCATTTCGAGTCGTATATGATCCACGCTACGCCACCAGGCTGCTTAAGGATGTCGCGCGGCCAGAGCCCCTCTTGGGAATCCTCGTTATGGAAACGGTCTCCGTTCGCATTCACGTGCATGAACGGGCTGCACAGGTTCCACGTAGCCACCGCCATCGACGAGAAAGGCTGCCCCTGCATCACGCCGCCGGCCCAGAGTGCCATCTGATGCCCGTCACCCGAATTGAGCACGAAATCGGGAACGTTCTCAGCCTCCATATAGCTGGTATAAGCGTTATTGGAAGCACACAAACCGGCCATAGCCTCATCGTAGTAATATGCCATCATCTCGGGGTTTCCACCCATGTCGCCAGTTGCCAGCAGCACGCCTTTGGAAGCGTTAAACCGCACATAGCCGTCGGACGTCTCAGCTATCACACCCGTAACATTTCCATCGGCTTCTTGCACCAGCTGCACACCGGGGGTGGAATAACGGAACTCAACACCCTCGTCAATAAGGTACTCAGTCATCGGCTCAATGATGAATTTGCTATTGTCGGCGAACTCGCCGATAGGCGCGAAGGAGTGTGCTACCGGCCATATCTCGCATAACTCGTCGGCCGGATTCCATCCCTCTGGATAGGGCCATAGCCTGATCTCGGCCCCAACTCCAGCAGGCTTAAGAATCTGGAGCGTTTTATCAATCAGTTCGCCGCTTCCGTATGCCCAGCGCGAGATCAGCTCTTGGTTGACGTTGAAATCAACATGCTTATAGTAACGGCGCAACATCTCTTGGATGTCGAGGTCGATGCCGAGATCTTTTTGAACGCTGCTCCCGAAAGCGGCGATATCACTTCCACCGGTGCGAGATACCGTGCCTTTCTCGAGCACGATCACCTTGCCACCCGCCTCGACCCCGCCTAACGCTGCGTACAGGCCGCCGATGCCAGCACCCACCACGACGATATCGGCGTCGACGGTGTCGACGATCTCGTCATCGGGAATGCGAGCAGGCGCATGCAGAAAACTGACTTGGTTCGATATGTTGTCTTCTGCTACACTAACGTCCGAAGACGTTTCTCCCGTCGACGCCGTCTGAGTGCCGCTTGAACAAGCGCCCAGCGTCCCCATCGCCGCTGCAGCCGCTGCGGTGATAGCACTGCCCTTCAGAAACGAGCGACGAGTAAGATCTTTGGCAGTGGGTAATCCCATAACTTTGTCCCCTTTCTCAAATAGAGAAACAATAATTGAGCGACCAAGCTCCCCTTAGCGGCACCAATCGGAGCATCTCGCCCCGTCGAGCCGCATTGGTTGGCGCATGGCTGGCACATTAGCGAATCGAAACGGAGGCGCACAATCGCGAGTTTTATTAAAATGGCATACCCCACCCCTCGCGTGAAATACGTGAGGGGCTTTGACCTGCCTTTTTGCCCGCAAAATGCGCTTGCCGCCACTCGGAGAGGACAATATCTTGAACCGTTTTCTTGATCTTGCTCCCGTTGAACGCCGGAAGATCCTCGCGATTTCGTTGGGCTTTGCCTGCATCCAAGCATGGATGTTCATGCCATTGTTCTCCATCGAGCCCCGCGTGCCACTCTCCGCCGACTGTCTCTGGATGCGTGCTGCCTGCATCGTCGCAACCATCGTCATCGCGGCCTCGCCCCATACAGTCCGCGCTCTTGCCAGCAGCCACGCCGTCATCCTCTTACTGGCCATTCTTGCCTCTGGGGGCTTTATTACACGCATGTACACTGATTATCAGAGTCTGGGGTACGTGATTTCCGGATTAGGTTATGCAGGATGCATGTTAGTATGTGGTCGAAGCCTGTGCTCCATGCCGCAACGAAATGCCGAGCTTTCCATCGGGGCAAGCGGGGTTCTGGCAGCTCTGATCTGTATTGCGCTTCAAAGTTGCGACGAAGCCATAATTGTGCTTGTAGTGGGCTTTCTCCCACTTTTTTCTGCAGTCTGCGCTTTATGCCTTCCGCTGTCGGCGATCTCGGTTGTTCCCGATTCCTCTATAGCTGACGATCCTGCGACCTATGCAGTCGCCCAAGAAACGACCGTCACCGGCCCATTCTGGAAAAGCGACAAAACTTCCGCAGACGAATCTCAGGAGAATCAGCCGATATCGTGCGAAAGCGGATCCGGCAGAACGCTTAGCCGCCTTTTCGGCACTCGGCGGCTGGGGCGTTTAGCCGGGGAGCTAGCCCGCCCTTTCCGCTTCCCCATGCGTGTGATGCTCGCCGTGCTCATATATAGTATGATCTTCGAGTTCGCGCTGAGGCTTGTCATCTCATCGAACCGCGAGCTAAACATGCTCGCTTTCGCTTGCTATGGGCTTGTCGCCATCGCCGTTGTACTTATTAGCGCGCAGGCCCACAGGCAGATCAGCCTTTCTTTCGCCTACAGCGTCACCTTTATTCCCACCACGTTCGCGTTATTGCTCATCTCGTTAGTGAACGCACCGTACATGGTGTTTCCCAGAACACTCATCATGCTTGCATTCATCTGCTTCAACCTGTTCGCATTCATCATGTACACTCGCATCGGGTTTTTTGGATTCGCAGCGGGGTTAGTGTTCGAGCAGATTGGCATCATCCTTGGCTCGATCCCGCAGCTTCTTAGCATGACTACGAGCACAAGTGATCTGGCCGGTATCCCTATTCCTGTACTCTCTTCTATCGTCACCATTATGATACTCATCGTAGCAACTATTCTCATTCTCAGCGGCCAAAGCAACTATGCCCTCACGAGCGACCGCGAAGATGGAAAATCCCCAAAGACCAATATCGTGGACATGACCATAGCGCGATGCGACAGCATTGCAGCCGCCAACAAGCTCACGGCCCGCGAGGCGGAAATCCTCATACTCCTCGCCCAAGGCCGAAGCAACCCGTACATAAAAGACGCCCTGTCCATCTCGGCAAGCACGGTGAACACCCACGTTAAGGCCGAATATGCCAAACTTGATGTTCATTCCAAACAGGAACTGCTCGATTTGATCTACTCAATCGGAAGCTCCTCGATTAATTAGCGGCTTTACTCTCCTCCGCTGAATACAGCATAGACAAGAACTCCGGAGGTTAAGCGTTTTGGCCGTTTTTATCTACATTGCACTTCGGATGCCACGCGGGAGAACGCAGATGAGGCGTAAACGTCGATGAATTTTCGTCAGCCGTGTTTCTCTCTTTCGGCAATTCCTCACAACGCGCAATTTGGGGTACCCATCGGGCGATTTTCGCGGCGATTGCTTCTTGCACAGCGCAGGCGCTCTGCTAAACTACCCACGCATTGAATCGCGCCGACATTGAAATGCTACCGAAGATTTGCGCGGTTCTCGAACGAAGAAGGTGTTTTTGCATGGGCGCGCCCCTCAAAACCTACCGCGAAAAGATGGCGCAAACCTCCAAGGAGGCCATCATCTCGGTAGTCGCATTGGCCATCGTGGTCATCGCGTGGATCATATTCGGTTTCGGACTTTCAGCTTTCGATATACGCATTGCGGAAACCCCGCTTTGGGCGATCATGGGAACGATCGGCACGTGGGTCGTCGCCATCATCATCTGCATCGTCTTGGGATTCGGCGTTTTCAAAAACTTCAGCCTTGACGACGAGGAATCAGAAGATGCCGCAGAAAACAACAGCACCTCCCCCGACGGAGGTGAGCTGCGTTGAGTTTCGATGCCTTGCTGGGCTTTGCCCCGCTTCTCATCTTCATGGCCGTCGCCGTATGCATGAGCATCGTCATCCGGCGCCACACCGAGCATTCAGGCAAAGGATTCCTCAGCGAATACTTCATTGGAAACCGCTCGCTCGGCGGCTTCGTGCTCGCAATGACCACCGTCGCCACCTACGGGTCGGTCAGCTCCTTCGTCGGAGGCCCCGGCCAAGCATGGGATTACGGCTTCGGCTGGGTGTATATGGCAACATGCCAAGTCACCGCCTTATTTTTGCTTTACGGCATCCTCGGTAAGCGCATGGCGCTCATCGCACGCAAGATCAATGCGGTCACCATCGTGGATGTGATTCGCGCCCGATTCCAAAGCAACGCCGTCGCCACGCTTTCGGCCCTCGTCATCGTCGTGTTCTTCATCGCCACCATGGTGGCCCAGTTCGTCGGCGGCGCACGTCTCTTCGAAGCGGTCACCGGCTATTCCTATGTGGCAGGGCTTTTGCTGTTCGGCATTCTCGCGATCGTGTTCACGACGATCGGCGGCTTCCGCGGCGTCGCCTTCACCGATGCGCTCTGCGGAATCGTGATGCTCATCGGCCTCGTCATCCTCGCCGGCGGCATCATCACGGCAGGTGGCGGTTGGGAAAACATCATGGTCGCCATCGAGACGAACCACCCCGAAATGATGGAACCGGGAGCCGGCGGCGATATGCCATGGACGCTTTATTTCACCCAATGGCTCCTCGTCGGCGTTTTCACCTTCTGCCTGCCGCAGTCGGTCGTCCGCACGATGAGCTACGACACCACAAAGGCCGTCCATCGCGCCATGCTCATCGGCACGATCGTCCTCGGCTTCATGATGATCGCCGCGACCACCCTCGGCGTGATCTCCGCCGGCATCCTGCCGGGAAGCCTTGAGGACTATGGCAACAGCGTGGACAACATCATACCGCGCGCCATCGTCGCAAGCCTTCCGCCTGTGCTCGGAGGCATCGCGATCATCGGACCAATTGCCGCTTCCATCTCCACCGTCTCATCGCTTTTGATCGTCGCATCGTCCTCGATCATCAAAGACATCTATATCACCTGGCGCACCGATCACGGCCATGAGGTAGCCGAGAGGCCCATCGCATGGGGGAGCCAGATCATCACGCTCGTCATCGGCGTCATCGTGCTCGTGCTTTCCATCGTGCCGCCCGACGTTATCTGGCGCATCAATATGTTTGCCTTCGGCGGATTGGAGACAGCGTTTTGCTGGGTGCTCGTCTTCGGGCTTTTCTGGAAGCGCGCGAACAAATACGGCGCGATGCTCTCGATGGCGGGCGGCACCCTCGCCTACTGCATCTCGATGGCGCTCGGGTTCACCGCATTTGGCATGCACCAGATCACCATCGGCATCAGCGTGTCGTTCATCCTGATGATAATCGGCTCGCTCGCGACGAAAGCTCCCGACGTGAAGGCGTTTGCGGCCTTCTTCCCCGAAAAAGAGAAAGCCTAGTGCGCTTCGGCCCAGTTCGCACCCCACGCGATATCGGCCACAAGCGGCACCTTCAGGCTGACGACGCCTTCCATGATGCCCTTCACGCGTGCGGCAAGGTTTTCCGCCTGCTCAGCCGGAACCGAGAAGTCCAGCTCGTCGTGCACCTGCAGCATCATCTTCGCCTGAAGCTCGGGCGCGGAGCCAAGCATCCGGTCGACCTCGTTCATCGCAAGCTTGATGATGTCGGCGGCACTGCCCTGCATGGGATGGTTCATCGCCGTGCGCTCGCCGAAGGAGCGCTGCGCGGCATTCTTCGCCTTCAGCTCGGGAATTCGCCGTTTGCGCCCGAACATCGTTTCGGCATAGCCCTTTTCGCGGGCATCGGCAACCGCCTGATCCAGATAGCGCCTCACGCCGGGATAGGCCTCGAAATAGCGCTCGATCATCTCGCGCGCCTCGTCGAAGGGAATCTCGAGGCTCTGCGAGAGGCCGTAGGCCTGCTGCCCGTAGACGATGCCGAAGTTCACCGCCTTCGCACGCCGCCGCATCTCAGGCGTCACCTCATCCACCGGCACGCCGAACACGTGCGAGGCCGTGCTCGTATGGAAGTCTGCACCGCTTCGGAATGCCGCGATCAACCGCTCATCGCCTGAAAGATGCGCAAGCAACCGGAGCTCGATCTGCGAATAGTCCGCCGAGAGGAACACCTCGCCCGACTCAAGCGGAACGAAGCATGCGCGCACCTGCCGCCCGAAGTCGGTACGCACGGGAATGTTCTGCAAGTTCGGATCGGAGGATGAGAGCCGTCCGGTTGCCGCCACCGTTTCGTTGAAGCTCGTGTGGACGCGCCCGTCGTTGGCGCGCATGCGGGGAAGCGCATCGATGTAGGTGGATTTCATCTTGGCGAGTTCGCGATAGTGAAGCACGATCTGCGGAAGCTCGTTTGTCTTCGCCAGCTCGGTGAGCACGCTCGCATCGGTGGAATAGCCGCGCGAGTTCTTCTTCAGGGGCTTGAGGCCAATCACATCGAAGAGGATGTGCGAGAGCTGCTTCGGGCTATCGACGTTGAATTCCTCTCCGGCCAGCTCATAGATGCGCCGTCTGAGCTGATCGAGCTCGCCTTCCGTGCTCTTCCCGAGAGATTGCAGCTTCTCGGCGTCGATCGCCGCACCCGTGCGTTCCATAACCGCCAGCGTCGGAACAAGCGGCAGGTCGATCTCATCGTAGGGGCGCTCGCTTTCGTCAGCCGCAAGCGCCGCCTTCAGCGGCTCCACAAGATGCCGCGTCATCATGGCATTCAGCGCCACGCGCTCTTTGTTTTCCTTGGGAACCTCCACCATGCCGCCGCCGTAGGCGTCCATCAAGACCGGCAGCTCGTATTGAGATTCCGAAGATTTCAGCAAATAGGCCGCGAGGGAAAGATCGAAGGTGTGCGCCGTGCGCAGCACATCCGCGCTGATAAGCGTCCCCTTTGCCGAATCGGGAGGAAACAGGTACTGCTCAGCCGCCTTCACATCAAGGGCCGCGAAGCTCCCCTTCTCAACGATTTCGGCAAACGCAGAAAGCGCCTCGTCGTTTTCCAAAACCGCCACGCCCTCCGTCGTGGAAAATGCCCCGATGATCTGCCTTTCATCGAACAGGCCCAGCTGCTCGAACTTGCTCGGCTCATCCAACGCGACGCCGATCGTCTCAGAGGCCTCAAGAGCGCGCCTCACCAACGCATGGGCCTCTTCCCCCTCGCAGTGCTGCTGCAGGGCAATCGAGGTCTCTCGCGTCGTCTCTGCAGCTCCTGCGAGGCGCAAGAAGCGCGTCAGGTGGCTTGAGAGCTGATATTTGCGAAAGGTTTCCTCCACTTGAAGGGGATCGAAACGCGGAAACGCCGCATCCTCCAAATCGAGGGGAAAATCGAGGTCGCGGACGATCGTCGCCACCTTGCGCGAAAGGTAGGCGAGCTGCTCGTTTTCGCGAAGGTTTTCGAGCTGCTTTCCCTTCAGCTCGTCAAGATGGTCATAGATGCCCTCCATGGTGCCGAAGCGCTCAAGAAGCGAGGCGGCCGACTTCGGGCCGATGCCGGGAACGCCGGGGATGTTATCCGAGCTGTCCCCCATCAACCCGAGAAAATCGGGGAACTGCTCGGGCGTCACGCCATAGCGCTCCCTCACCTCGGCAGGTCCGTAGACCGCCACATCGGTGATGCCCTTTTTGGTCGTGACGATACGCGTGAGGGCGGAGGCGAGCTGGCAGGCGTCCTTGTCGCCGGTCACAAGCAGCGTCTCGTAGCCCAAGGCCTCATCGCGTGCCGACACGGTGCCGAGAATGTCGTCGCCTTCCCAGCCCTTCTTCTTCACGACGGGAATGTTGAGCGATCCAAGCAGCTCTTCCATGATGGGGAACTGTTCGCGCAGCTCCTCGTCCATCGGCGGACGCTGGGCCTTGTATTGGGCAAGCTCCTCAATGCGAAAGGCCGGCTTTCCATCATCGAAGGCACACACGATCGCATCGGGATCGGCGATATCGATGAACTTCAAAAGCATCGCGAGAAATCCGAACACGGCATTGGTCTGGCGCCCGTCGGGGGCATTCATCGTCGGCGGCACGGCATGATAGGCGCGGTGCATGAGCGAGTTTCCGTCGATGACGGCAATTTTCTTCGGCATGGGACACCCTCTTTCTGTTCGTTTACAGTATAGGGGAAGGCCGCGGAAGAAGCCCACGGAAGTGAGCCGCGAAGTTTTTTTGGGCTTAGGCCGACCAGAGGCAGCCCGCGAAGTTTTTGGGCTTAGGCCGACCAGAGGCAGCCTGAGGATTGGGGAGCTTAAGCCGACCAGAGGTAGCCCACGCCGCGCACCGTTTCAAGGCGCTGCGCGAGCTCGGGGCCGAGCTTGGCCCTCACGCGACGAACGTGAACGTCAACCGTGCGCGAACCGCCATAGTAATCAAACCCCCAAACCCGTCGCAGAAGGGCGTCGCGCGAATACGTGCGCCCGGGATGCGTGACGAGAAAGGAGAGCAGCGCATACTCCAGATAGGTGAGATCCAGCGGTTCGCCGCCCACTTTTACCTGATAGGTGGCGAGATTCAGCGTCATGTTATCCACCATGATGAAATCATCCACGGAGCTTTCGTTGCCGGGCCACAGAAGCTGGCGCACGCGAGCCGAGCATTCCTCGGCGCTCGCTCCGCTCACCACGAAATCGGATTTCACCTTCATCGGCAGCCGAAATGTCGCAAGCGCTCCCTCCGAAACGATGGCAAGCAATGCGCAGGCGCCATCCTCGGCAAGGATCGATTCGGCCTCCACCATCACATCGGCAAAATCACCCGAAAGCTCAAAGATCACAAGGTCGTGCTCCGGATGCTGCACGAGCAGCTTTTTGAACTGGGTTGAAGATCCGGCGACCACATCCACATCGAGCGCCGAGAGCACCGTTTTGAATTTATGCGCGTTGTCGAGACTGTCCGCGATGAAAATAACCGTTTTACGCGCCACGTTACAACACCGCCAAATAACGATCGATCTCCCACATGGAAACGTCGTTTTGATACGCCTTCCATTCACGCCTTTTCGCCTCGACGAGATAGCTGTGAATGTGCTCGCCGAGCACCTCGCGCATCAGGCGAGACGACGAAAACGCCTCGAGCGCATCGCCGAGATTGTCGGGCAAGGTGGCGATGCCCGCCTGGTGAAGCTCGCTATGCGGCGTCGCGAACATATCGAGGTCTTCGGTTGCCTCCTGAAGCTCCAGCTTCTCCTCAATGCCCGCAAGGCCCGCCGCCAGCATCACGGCAAACGCGAGGTAGGGGTTTGCCGAGGGGTCGGGGCTGCGCAGCTCCACACGGCAAGCACATTCCACATCGGGTCGATAGGCCGGAATGCGCACGGCGCTTGAACGGTTGCGCGACGACCACGCGAGGGCGCAGGGCGCATCTCCTCCTTCCACAAGGCGACGATAGGAATTCACATATTGGTTCGTCACGAGGCAGAACTCAGGCGCATATTTCAAAAGCCCCGCGATATAGTGGCGCGCGATCTTCGAAAGCCGATAGCCGCTTGGGTCCTTCGCATCGAAGAAGACATTGTTGCCATCAAGATCGAAAAGGCTCTGATGCACATGCATGCCGCTCCCCGGAACGCCGCTGATCGGCTTGGGCATAAACGACGCGTAAACGCCGTGCTTGAGCGCGATCTCCTTCACGACGAGCTTGTAGGTCATGACCGCATCGGCCATGGAAAGCGCATCGGCATAGCGCAGATCGATCTCGTGCTGCGAGGGGCCGCTTTCATGGTGGGAATATTCAACGGGGATGCCCATCTTCTCCAGCGTGAGGATCGTATCGCGCCTCAGATCGCTTGCGTAGTCGAGCGACGTGAGATCGAAGGAGCCGCCCTGGTCGAGCACCTCGGTGCCCTGAGGATCCTTGAAATAGAAGAACTCCAGCTCGGGCCCCACATTGAAGATATATCCTGCCTCCTGGGCGCGCTGCACCTGCCGTTCGAGCACTTGGCGCGGATCGCCCATGAACGGCTGACCGTCCGGCGTCGTGATGCGGCAGAACATGCGCGCCACAGCATTGTGCTCAGGCCGCCACGGAAGCACCTGAAACGTTGAGGCGTCGGGAAACGCGAGCATATCGGATTCGCGGCAACCCGCGAAACCCTCGATGCTGCTGCCATCGAAGCCCATTCCCTGCGCAAATGCGCTTTCGAGCTCGCTCGGCACAACAGCGAACGATTTCATCGCACCCAGCACATCGGTGAACCACAGGCGCACGAAATGAACGTCGCGGCTCTTAACGGTCTTCAGGACAAAATCTTGCTCGGGATTGGTGACCACGAAATCCTCCTTCGATTTTCACTGCAAGGCCATTATACCGACAGATGTTTCCGCAGTGTTTCCCTTCACGCCTCGCCTTCCCGATAAAAGCAGACGGTCGAGATCAAGCAGCATTCGAGCGTGGTATTTCCCAACACGCCCCACCCTGCCGATGAAAGGCCCGAGCAAAACGAAACGGAGGCGCCGGGGTTGGCCATTTGCCGCACCCACGCACCTCCGTTCATAAGGGCCAGCGTTGTTTTGCTGAAAAGCGCCCCGGCCCATCGCCTCGCCTGATAGGACTTAAGCGTTTTCCCCGCCAACGACGGCTTCTTCGGCAGCCTCAACCTCGCCGGTCGTAAGCTCGATCTCCTCGGCTTCCTGAACAGCCGCATCATCGGTCTTCTTCGCGGCCTCGGCCTCGGCGGCAGCCGTCTCGTAAGCGCGTGCGCGCTCGGCCTTCGCCGCAGCCTTCGCCTCGCGCTCTGCCTTGCGCTTGGCCTCGGCCTCAGCGTTCTTCGCGGCGCGTGCAGCCTTCTTCGCGGCCTCGCGCTCGGCAACGAGATCTTTCGCCGAACCGTACTTGTCGGCAAAGCGCTGGACGCGTCCGCCGGTGTCGACGAATTTCTGTTGGCCGGTGTAGAATGGATGGCACACGTTGCAGATATCTATTTTGATCTCTGGTTTCGTGGAACGAGTCTTAAAGGTGTTTCCGCAGCTGCACTTGACGGTGCACTCTACATAGTCGGGATGAATGCCCTTTTTCATATTGGTCTCCTTTTCAGGCGCCTTGGTTTCCGACCAAGGCAAATCAGCCTGCCTATGGTATCACTTCCCCGCTGTTTTTCAAGGGGTTGATTCGAGAGCGGAGCCTTCCTGCGGCAGCCTCTTCCGGGCAGCGTAGACCAATATGACGATGCCGATAATGATGAGCGGCACGGAGAGAATCTGGCCCATCGTCACCCAACCGCCAATTAAATAGCCCAGCTGGACATCGGGCTCGCGGACGAATTCGATGAGAAAGCGGAATGTTCCGTACATGACGAGGAACAGCCCGAAGAAGGTTCCGCGGGGCCGAGGCGGCACCTTCCGCGAAAGCGCAAAGAGCACGACGAAGATCACGAGGCCTTCGAGAAGCGCTTCATAGAGCTGGGAGGGATGGCGCGGCATCGTGCCGGCAGCTCCTCCGAACACCACGCCCCAAGGAAGGTCGGTCGGCGCACCCCACAGCTCGCCGTTCACAAAATTCGCGAGGCGCCCAAAGAAAAGCCCGAGCGGCGCCGCGATGCAACCAAGGTCCGCAAGGCTCAAATAGGGCATCTTCGCGAAACGAGAGGAGAAAATTCCCGCGATGAGCGCCCCGATAAGGCCACCGTGAAAGCTCATTCCTCCCTGCGAGAAGGCAAAGATTTCGAGAGGATGGGAAAAATAGTAGCCGTCGCCGTAGAAGAGCACATAGCCAAGGCGCGCTCCGAGGATGATGCCCAGAATCTCACAGACCATGATCGTGAGCAAGGCGTCGGTCGTCATGCGTATTTCCCACCGCTTCGCCACACGATAGAGCACGAAGGCGGCGATAACGAAGCCGACGATATAGGCAATGCCATACCAACGAACCGTTATCGGCCCAAAGCTGAAGGCAACGGGATCGAGATTTTGGTATATCTCGTTAAGCACGCGCCTCTCCCATACCGGCACGTACCCGCGTTGCGGCGCAACGGACATCTTCATAGAGCGCCGGAGGAATCGGACGAAGCAGGCTCAAACGGGTGGAGCAGGTAGGGCAGGTAATCGCGAAAAGGGCGACTTGGGGACCAAGCACCATCATAGAGGAGTAATCACTCAGGTGCAGATGGTTGTTTCCGCATACGGGGCATGTCAGCACGTCAGCCATTTCTCCTCCTTCACACAATGCTCGAATCTCCTTCACGATCGTCATTGTAGCAAAAATGCCGCCCTTCGCCTTATCATCAAAGTGCCCGACACAGCACGGAAAGCAAAGCGACAGGATGCCGAAACTTCGTCATCTTCCCGTTACAGGGGAAACGCCCCCGGAAACGCTACAGAAGAAAACGGTTTTGCGCCTTCCTCGGAATGAAATCGGCCGGCCGCTCGGAGAGCAGCGGGCCGCGCCTTAAGAAGTATTCGCAAATGTGGCACACCTCTTTGATGCCACGGTCGTAGTCAAGCTCCGGATTCAGCATAACGTTGATGTCGCGTGCCACCACATGGGTTTTCCGATGACAGGCAGCATAATGGCAGCTTGCGGGACACGGCTCGCCCGGCGTATTGTGCGGGCAGCGCGACTGCATTTCCTCATCGCAGCCACGAACCTCCCAACAAGCGGGTTCATGAGAAAGCCCGCCGGTTTCACGGCTCGCGAGCTTGCCGCTTGCAGCTTCGCGACTTGCGAACTCACAGCTTGCGGTTTCGCGGCACGCGGTTTGTTGACGTTCGTTCATAAGAGGAACAACTTGACAAGCGCCGCATCCGACATCGCATGATGCATGACGGGAAATCGCCGTTTGAGGCAATGCCCGATGATCCGCGACGGGAACGCGGGAAGCGCTTCTGCGGCCTTATACCTGAGCGGGAACGACCCTTGTCACGCCCTCAATGCGATCCTTGAGGATGCGCTCGACACCATGGGCAAGCGTCATCTGCGACATCGGGCAGCCTTTGCAGGCCCCTTGAAGCTCCACGGTCACCACGCCGTCTTCATCAACATCGACGAGCTGCACGTCTCCCCCATCGGCCTGAAGGCTCGGGCGGATCAGCTCCAATACAGCACTCACATCGTTTTTATCAACCATGGCGTCCTCCTTAAATCATGCCTCTCGTTTGCTTCTCTGAACTTTCGCGCCCATCTTACCATATTCACGCGTTTCACCGCCCCCCAAACGGCAGAGCGAGACGTAAAGCAGTCCTGCACGGATGATCTAGGAAGTTTGTGTGAGCGGCACCCAATCAAGGCCGATGATGACGAGGATGTTCGTCTCAAAGGTATAGTAGTCGCCGCCATTGACCACGCGGCCCCCGCCGACATCTTGCGTGATGGCAAGCGCCGCCGACTCGAACGCCGCATCCTGATAGATCACCAACGTTTCGGGATAGGTGGTTCCATCATCGGTGTTGCCGACTTCCTCCACCTGGTAGCCAAGGGAGCTTAAGAGCTCTCCCATCTGGGCCGCAACGCCCGTCGCACCCGATCCGTTGCGAACATCCACGCTGACTTGGCTTCTGTCCACCTGCCCGACCGCCTCGCCGGTTGCATCCGGATTCTCCCCCGCCTCGATGCGTTCCATCATGGCGGCGAAATCGTCGTCGTCAACCACGTAGGTCGCCGAAACGCCGTCGCTGTTCGTCTGCAAGGCTCCCGGCACGCAGGCGGCATATACGGTCAGCTCATCAAGTGGGCGCATGCGCTCGCCAAGATCGATGATCGCCGATGACGACCAATCCGTGCCGACATATTCCGCCAAATCGCTCACCAACGTGGCAAAATCGAAGCCCTCATTCGAAAGGGCCTTCGAAGCAAGCGCCATGGTGAAAAGCGCGCGATTTTGGGCTTTCGCCTGCTCTTGGTCGCGGTAATTACTCGCACGGACAAGCGTGAGGGCGGCATCGCCTTCGAGGCGCTGGCGCCCTGCGGGCAAGGTGAAATAGCCGGCCTGAGGGTCGTCGACGCCCGTCGGCAAGGTAAGCGTGACGCCGCCGACCGCATCCACCATATCCTTGATTCCTTGCGCGTCGGTCACCACATAATGCGCGATCGGAACGCCCGCGAATGCGGAGACCGATGAAATAAGCTCGGCATCGCCGCCGAAGTCGCACGCCTCATACAGATAGTGCTGGCTCTTGTCGGAAAACGGCAGCATTATCGTGGAGGGCAGCGAGAGAAACGTTACCCGGCGTGCCGATTCATCTACCCTGACAAGCATATACGCCCAGTCTTTGGCACCCCCTGTGCCGTTCGCGTTGTTCAGATCGGCAGCGCAGAGCACGTAAAACGGCGACTGCTCCTCTGTGGCGGAAAGCGCCTCCGCCGCATTGGAATCGCGCAGGGAAAGACGTGAATCGGAGAGGGAGAAATAAACGCCGAAGCCCACGACGCAGGCGACAACAATCGCTACCGCGGCAACGCCAAAGAAGGCGAGAAGGCGCCGACGTCGGGTGCGCTTGGCGATCTCCTCACGATAGTTGAGCTGCGCCATACGCCGCGAATACGCCCGCTCAGATTCGCGCGAACGCGTTGCGGGCGTCATCTGGTCGATCGTTTTCCTTGTGACCTGACGCCCGTGAGCCGCATGTCGCGCCCTGCTCGCGCTCGACCGCGAAGGGGGCACCGATCGTCTTGGACCCGACGTTTGACGAGCCATCAGGCATCCGCTCCCACACGCCTCACCGACGCGCCGAGCGACGTGAGCTTGCCAACGTAGTCCTCATAACCGCGATCGATGTGGTAGATGTTGTGAATTTCTGTCGTCCCCTCAGCGACGATGCCGGCAAGCACCAAGGCCGCGCCGGCGCGCAAATCCGTAGCCGACACAGGGGCGCCCTGAAGTTTGGAAACGCCGCGGACAATGGCATGATGATCTTCGAGGGCGATATCGGCCCCCATACGCATCAGCTCTGCCGCGAACATAAAGCGATTTTCGAAAACGTTTTCGGTGATGAGCGACACCCCTTCGGCACAACTCGCCAAAAGAATGAACTGCGCCTGCAGATCGGTGGGAAAGCCCGGATGGGGCAGCGTTTGGATATCGGTTGAGATAAGGCGACCGTCGCGGGAGACCCGTATCCAATCCTCACCCGTTTCCACGCTGCATCCCATCATGCGCAGCTTCATCAAAGCCATCCGGAGAAATGAGGGATCCACCCCGCGCACCGTGACCGGACCGCCGGTAAGCGCTCCGCCGGCAAGAAACGTACCGGCTTCGATGCGATCTCCCACCGTCGTATGCTCGCACGGGTGAAATTCCCCAAGCGGCCGTCCTTCGATCACAATAGTGGACGAGCCCGCTCCTTCGATATGGGCGCCCATCGAGCAGAGAATATCAACCAGATCCTCTATTTCAGGCTCGCGCGCCGCATTCTCGATGATGGTCGTGCCGTCGGCAACGACCGCGGCCATAAGGATGTTTTCCGTTGCGCCGACGCTGGGGAAATCGAGCGTCACGTTGGCGCCGTGAAGACCATGGGGCGTCTGCGCGATCAGAACGCCATGATCAACGTCGAAGGTGACGCCGAGAGAAGAAAGCCCGTCGAAATGCATGTCGATCTTTCGGGCGCCGATCTGGCAGCCGCCAGGCATCGCCACGCGAGCTTTTCCGAAACGAGCGATGAGGGGCCCGAGCACCGCAATGCTCGCCCGCATTTTCGAGACGAATTCATAGGGGGCCTCGTATTTGGTGACGTCCGTCGTATCGACCGTCAGCGTGTGGCCATCGCGCTCGATAACAGCCCCGAGACCGTGAAGAACCTGGGCCATCATCTCGATATCCGAGATGAGCGGCACGTTATGGATCACCACCGGACCACGCGCGAGTATCGATGCAGCCATCAGTTTCAATGCCGAGTTCTTCGCGCCCGAAACCGCAACTTCTCCGGCAAGCCGTTTATTGCCGGAAACGACGATGATTTCATCAGCCATGTGCGTGCCCTATCTTACACCTGTCGGCGCCTGAGCAGGCTCATCGGGCCTTATTGCCCTTTCCTGCAAGCGCCGACAGACGTTGGTGTATATCGTTTAAGCGCCGAGTTGGATGCGGACGAAGGAGCGCAGGGCAACGGTGCCGCCGAGTTCTTTCGCCACCTGCGCGATATGGTTGCCGACGCTTTCGTCGGGGTTCTTCACGTAGGCCTGTTCGGTCAGGCAGTTCTCCTTGTAGTATTTCTCCAGGCGTCCGGTCGCCATCTTCTCCTGGATGTTCTCCGGCTTGCCCGATTCGGCGGCCTGCGCCTTATAGATCTCCATTTCGTGGGCAACGATCTCGGCAGGAACCGCCTCGCGCGTCGGCGCGACGGGATTTGCCGCCGCAACCTGCATCGCGATGTCGCGACCGAGGCGCTGGAAACCTTCGCTTACGGGATCGATGCCCGCAAGGTCGAAACCGACCAGAACGCCGATCTTGCCGCCGCCATGAATGTAGGAGGAAACGCCGTCGGCTTCAAGGACGCCTACGCGGGAAACCTGCGTGTTCTCGCCGAGGACATGGATGCAGTCGGTGATGATGGCTTCCACGGTTTCGCCGTCGATCTCGGCCTGACGAAGCGCCTCGACGTCGGCAGGCTTCGCGGCAAGCGCCGCACGGGCAATACGCTCGGCATATGCCTTGAATTTCTCGTTGATGCCAACGAAGTCGGTTTCGCAATTCAGCTCGATAACGGCGCCTTCCTTGCAGTTGTCCGCGACGAGTGCCATAACGGTGCCCTCGTTCGTGTCGCGGCCGGCACGCTTCGCTGCAGCCGCCAAGCCACGTGTGCGAAGCACGTCGACTGCCTTTTCCATATCGCCTTCGGCCTCGACGAGCGCCTTCTTGCACTCCATCATGCCGGCGCCTGTCATTTCCCGAAGCTCCTTAACCATCGCAGCGCTGATCTCTGCCATGTCGACTCCTCTCTTATCTGATCGGCCCAGAGGGCCTTCGAACTCATTCGTGTGCTTACGCGTTTTCTTTGACGACCTCTTCCAGAACGGCGGCGTCGGTTGCCTCGACCTCGGCTTCCGCAGCTGCTGCCATCGCGGCGACGGCCGTGCGCTCAGCGCTCTGCTTCTCTTCCGGCGTCGCTGCATCGCTCGCCTCAACAATCTGGGCGGCGGCGACGGCCTCGCCCGAGGCCACCTCGGCGGCAAGGGCCGCATCGGCGGTCGCTTCGGCTGCGGCGGCAACGCCCGCCATCTCTTCCGCGCTCACCGGCGCACCAATGCCGGCGATCACTGCGTCGGCGATGAAGTCGGCAAGCAGGCGGACGGAGCGAATCGCATCGTCGTTGGCGGGAATGCCGAAATCGACGTCGTCGGGATCGCAGTTGGTGTCAAGCGTGCCGACGATCGGAATGTCGAGGCGATGGGCCTCGCGGATCGCGATAATCTCACGGTTCGTGTCGATGACGAAAACGGCCTCGGGAGCACGCTTCATATTGCGGATGCCATTGAGATTGGTCTGCAGCTTCCCCAGTTCTTTGCGGAGCTTGATCTGCTCTTTCTTCGGCAGCAGATCCATGCGGCCATCGGCTTCCATTGCCTCCAGCTCTTCCATGCGGTTCACGCGCGAACGGATGGTCACGAAGTTCGTGAGCATACCGCCGAGCCAGCGAGAGTTCACATACGGCATGCCGCAACGGTTCGCCGCATCAGCGACGGCTTCCTGCGCCTGCTTCTTCGTGCCGACGAAAAGCACCGTGCCGCCCTTGCGGCAAATATCGCTTATGAAGGTGTAGGCGCGATCGAGCCCGATAAGGGTCTGCTTCAAATCGATGATGTAGATGTCGCCGCGGCTGCCGAAGATATAGGGCCTCATCTTCGGGTTCCAGCGACGGGTTTGATGGCCGAAATGGCTGCCAGCGTCCAAAAGCGTGGCAATGCTGATCTTATTCATTGCATCTCCATTCGTTAGTCCTCTGCCCTTGGTCATCCCGCGGATCCGCAGCCTTTTTCCGGTGGCCACTGGCGGACGTCGGTCGCAAGAGCATGTGTGATTACAAGTTTTCCAAGTTTACCATTACCGCGAGGATTGTCAAAGGAGGATGATCTTTTCCCATGAGGTTTTGGATTATGGGCGCCGTCCCCATTCTTGCCATTCTTGCGTCCCCATTCTTGGAGTATATTACGGCAGGTGGGAAACCTGACGATAATCCATGAGCCAAAAGCAGGAGGTAGCCATGCTGCATGCAGTGGAGATTAAACCAGACATTTTTTGGGTGGGCGTCATCGATTGGAACGAACGGAACTTCCACGGATATACCACCGACCGCGGATCAACCTATAACGCCTATCTCATCAAAGACGAGAAGCTCACTCTCATCGACACCTGCAAGCCCGGCTTCGAAGGCGAGCTCATCGAGCGCCTTGAGGATGTGTGCGATCCCACGAAGATCGACATCGTGATCTCGAACCATGTGGAGCAGGATCATTCAGGCTCGATCCCCCGCATCATGGAGCTTTGCCCGAACGCGCTTCTCGTGACGGGCGCACCTCATGGCCTCTCCGGCCTGAAGGCCCATTACGGGGACGGCTACAACTATCATCCGGTGAAGACGGGCGATGAGCTCTCGATCGGCAAACGCACCCTGAGCTTCGTTCAGACGACGATGGTCCATTGGCCCGACAATATGGTCACCTATTCCCCCTCCGACAAGCTGCTCTTCTCAAACGATGCCTTCGGGCAGCATTTCGCCTCATCAAAGCGCTTCGACGACGAGGAAGACCTCCCCGAGATCCTCGCCCAGGCGAAGAAATACTACGCGAACATCGTGATGCCCTATTCGAAGAACGTCGCCAAGG
>CANQTB010000012.1 GCA_947626665.1 uncultured Eggerthellaceae bacterium | reverse complement strand
GTGGAATACCACGACGGTCGTGGCGTGTGGACCGTTCCCGTCGACATCGCCCTTCCCTGCGCGACGCAGAACGAGCTTCTGCTTGACGACGCGAAGGCACTTGTCGCGAACGGCTGCAAGATCGTCGCCGAGGGCGCGAACATGCCCACCACGATCGAAGCGACCGAATACCTGCAGGAAAACGGCGTCGTGTTCTGCCCCGGCAAAGCAGCCAACGCAGGCGGCGTCGCGACCTCCGGCCTCGAGATGTCGCAGAACTCCGAGCGCCTCTCCTGGACCTTCGAAGAGGTGGATGCGAAGCTGAAGAACATCATGGTGACCATCTACCATGCCGCTGCCGACGCCGCGAAGCGCTATGGCCATGAGGGCAACCTCGTCATGGGCGCAAACATCGCCGGCTTCGAGAAGCTCGCCGATGCCATGATGGCGCAGGGCATCGTGTAAGGCCATTGCATTGCGCACCGTGACAGCTTAGGGCCTTGCCTGAGAGGCGATTGCCCCAGGCATCGTGTAAGCCTTATCTGCCACATCCATAAGCACAGCGAAGCGGGGGCTCACCACCCCCGCTTTTCTATCAGCGCACGTTAGTTGTCGCTATCCGAGATTCGCAGGACTTTGTTATCGGGAAATTCATACTTATCCATAGAGCACCTTGCCCTCTCGAGCGATTCTCTCGCGAAGCTTTTGCTGAACGGGACCATCGAGGTTAACGTAATCGAAAGCGAGAAGCGTCGGTGCGAATTCCTCCACATCCAAGATGAAGAGCGTTTGGTCGCCGCCGCTTAAAGCAAGATCGATGTCGCTCTTCGGCCGTTGCGAGCCATTGGCGCGCGAGCCGAACAAGATGACCGAATCAAGGCCATGCAGCTGCGCATAGTGGCGAATCGATTCCACAACTGATGGTTTCATACCAAAGGTTTCCATGGCGGCCATTGTATCACACAGCCCTCGGAGCTCTGCGGGTTCTCAATCCGCTCAAAGATGCGGAAAGCTCACTTTTGAGAAGAGGATTCCTTCGGTACGAAGATGCGGGCGGAGGCGACGTTGCTCGCCGTGACGACCACTGCGCCAATGCTTCCTTCCTCGGGCGACGAGACGATGAAGGTATCATTCGATAGCTGCCCCGTGCCTGAATAATCAGGGTCATTCTCGCTTAGAATCACGACGTCTACCCCATCCGTCACGGGAAGATAGGCGGGCCGCTTCGTCAAACAAACGACGGTCTGCGCACCTTGATCGGAAAGGTCTTCGAGGATGGCATCTAATTGCTTTTCGCTGACGGCGCGTTCGAGCGAAAACACGCCAATCGAGCGTCCGCTCCCTTCGAAAATCACCGGTTCGGCATAGGCGGAAAGGTGCTCGAGATCGAGCGTGAGAACCACTGCGCCGCTCTCTTCGTAATCCCCCCGCACATCCGAGACAAAGAGCTTTTCCCCGGAGGACGAAGCGCCCGCCTGATCGTTCGTTTGAGGAACGACGCCGGAAAAGGCAAGCACGGTGTAATCATCCATCTGGCCAGCACGATCGTCGAGAATCGTCGCCGCCACATTCCATGTCCTGCTCGTCAGGAAATACGCCGCCATGAGCGCAAAACATGCCGCCATCATCGCAAGCAGGAGAAACAAGGCCTTTCTGTCGCGCGTTACCGCCATTATGCGAGGCTCTCCCTCTCCACGATCTTCTCGAACGCCACACGCTCAGGCGTGGCTTCGTTCGGATAGTCCAACATGATGATGCCGCACTCATAATAGCCGAGACGTTTCAGCATCCCGAGCATCCGCGCGTTGCCGGGGTGCGTATCGACTCTCACGCTCTTTGCGCCGCGGCCTTGGGCGATTCGCTCCGCCTCGGCAAACATCAGCTTGCCGAGTCCGCTTCGCGTCGCTTCACGGGCAACAGCCACCCGATGGACAACGGCATAGAACGGCTCCCGGGAACTCGATTCGGTAAGCCAAGAACCTTCGATAGCATCATAGGTGGATTCACCATCGAAATCGATCGCGCACGTGGCAAGCAGTTGACCGCCGTCGCCCTCAACCACATAGCTGATCCCGCGCGCAATATCGTCTTCCACCATTGCTTGATTGGGGTATCCGTTCTGCCATTGATCGATGTGGAGCTGCGCCAACGCATGCCGCCCATCGTCCAAAATCTCCATTACGCGCGCGATTTCCTCTGGCTGCGTGAGACGCATCGTCGCTTTTGCACCCGTCTCTTTCAAGTCGTATTTCGCTGCTTCGTTTTCCATCATGCGCCTTTCCCGCGTGAGCTTTTCACTGACGAGGTCTTACCGGCATCGAGCATTTGCCTGATGAACTGGCCGGTGTAGCTCTTTTTCACGCGCGCAACCTCTTCGGGCGTTCCCGTTGCGATGATGTTGCCGCCCCGATCCCCGCCCTCGGGACCCAAGTCGACGATGTGATCGGCGCATTTGATCACATCGAGATTGTGCTCGATGACAAGCACCGTGTTCCCTGCATCGACAAGCCGCTGAAGCACCTCGAGAAGCTGGCGAACATCCTCGAAATGAAGCCCTGTCGTCGGTTCATCAAGAATGTAGAAGGTTTTTCCGGTCTGGCGTTTCTGCAGCTCGCTCGCAAGCTTCACGCGCTGCGCTTCGCCGCCGGAAAGCGTGGTGGCGGGCTGTCCGAGCCGAATGTAGCCAAGCCCCACATCGTAAAGCGTTTGAAGCTTGCGCTTGATGCCGGGAATGTTTGTAAAGAAGCCGAGCGCCTCCTCTACCGTCATCTCGAGCACATCGGCTATGTTCTTCCCGCGATAGGTCACCTGCAACGTTTCGCGGTTATAGCGCTTGCCCTCGCAAACTTCGCACGGCACGTAGACGTCGGGAAGGAAATGCATCTCAATCTTGATTTGGCCGTCGCCCTTGCATGCCTCGCAGCGCCCGCCGCTTACGTTGAACGAGAAGCGTCCCGGCGCGAATCCGCGCGCCTTCGATTCCTGCGTGGAAGCGAAAAGCGCCCGTATATCGTCCCAGAGCCCGATATACGTCGCCGGATTCGAACGCGGCGTGCGGCCGATGGGACTCTGATCGATGTTAATGACCTTATCGAGCGCTTGAAGGCCCTTGATATCCTTGTACGGGCCCGTCCGACGGTGCGCATAGTTCAGCTTGTTTGCAAGAACCGGCCCAAGCGTGTCGGTGATGAGCGAGCTCTTGCCCGAACCGGAGACCCCCGTCACCACCGTGAGCGTGCCGATCGGCACCTCAAGCGTCACGTTCTTCAGATTGTTTTCCCGAGCGCCCGTGAGAACGACGGATCCCCGATCGGGAGCGCGCCTTACCTGCGGAACAGGGATCGAACGCCTTCCAGAAAGATAGTCGGCAGTCAGGGATCCCTCGCATCCCTCCACTTCATGCGGGTCACCCGAAGCCACAACCGCTCCCCCGTGCTCGCCAGCGCCCGGCCCCATATCGACCACATAATCAGCGGAGCGAATCGTCTCCTCATCATGCTCCACGACAATCACCGTGTTTCCCAAATCGCGCAGCCGAAGCAACGTCGCGATCAAACGCTCGTTATCTCGCTGATGAAGCCCGATCGAGGGCTCATCGAGAATATAGAGCACACCCATCAAGCCTGCACCGATCTGCGTGGCCAACCGTATGCGCTGCGCCTCGCCTCCGGAAAGGGTCGCGGTAGCGCGCTCGAGCGTCAGATAATCAAGCCCCACATCGACGAGAAACTGAAGGCGTGCCCGTATCTCTTTCACAATCGGATAGGCGATGGCCGCAGCTTGACCCTCAAACTCAAGGTTTTTGAAGAACTCGAGCGACTTCTCGGCAGAAAGCTTCGTCACATCATAGATGGAAAGGCCGTCCACCGTCACAGCGAGGATTTCCGGCTTCAAACGCTTCCCATGGCACGTCTGGCAGGGTATTGTCGCGAAGTACGCACCCAGACGTTCGCGCTGCACGTCGCCCTGCGCTTCCGCGTAACGACGTTTCACCGCCTCAAGCGCGCCTTCCCATTCGATATACCAATACGTCTCGCGACCGTCGAGCGTTTGGTAATCAACGCGAACCTTTTCCTTGCCGAGCCCATAGAGCAAGGCCTTCTTCGCCGCGTCGCCCATCTCCCTCCAAGGCGTGTTCGGGTCTTCGCCCATATGACGGGCGACGGCACGAAGAACCTGCGGATAGTAGTTCCCGTTCTTGAACGGCGCGATCGCTCCTTCCATAAGCGAAAGATCATGATCGGGAACCACAAGATCGGGATCCACCTCTTCGCGGCTCCCAATGCCCAAGCAATCGGGACAGGCCCCATAAGGCGCATTGAACGAAAAATCGCGTGGCTGCAGCTCATCCATTGAATGGCCATGAATCGGGCAAGCAAGCGCGAGCGAGAAAAGATGCTCGCCTTCGGCAAGACCGCCTGTCGCTCCCGAGGAAGTCTTCGTCTCTTTCACATCCTGGGCTTCGCCGCTTCCAAGCACCTGAACGAGCACTCTGCCATCCGCAAGCTTGGTCGCCAACTCAACGGCCTCCGCGATACGGCTTACCGCCGAGGATTTGAGCGCCACACGATCGACGACAACATCGATGAAATGCTTATAGCGCTTATTCAACGGCGCGATATCGCTATCGAGGCGCACGATCTCGCCATCGATGCGAACGCGTGAAAAGCCCTCCTTTTTCAGGTCGGCAAAAAGCTTCGTGAATTCGCCCTTCCTTCCCGAGACGACGGGAGCCATGATAATGGCACGGGTGGAATCGTCGGCGGCAAGCTTGAGGATCTCATCGGTTACTTGGTCGGTCGTCTGCTTTTTGATCTCACGCCCGCATTCCGGACAATGGGGAATTCCAACGCGCGCAAAGAGCAGGCGCAGATAGTCGTAGATTTCCGTGGTGGTGCCCACCGTGGAGCGCGGATTGCGCGAGGTGGTTTTCTGGTCGATGGAAACAGCCGGCGAAAGACCGTCGATCGAATCGATGTCCGGCTTGCTCATCTGCCCTAAGAACATACGGGCATAGCTCGAAAGGCTCTCCACATAACGACGTTGGCCTTCGGCATAGATGGTATCGAAAGCGAGGCTCGATTTTCCTGAACCCGAAAGCCCCGTGATAACGACCAGCTTATCCCGCGGGATCTCGAGATCGATATCTTTCAGGTTGTGCTCCCGCGCACCTTTGATAACGATAGAGTTTTGCGTCATAACTTCTGCTTCGTCTCCTTTTGGTTTTTTCCCAAAAGAATATTTTACCGAGTTTTGCAGGAAGCACGCAAGATTTTCGTACAAATGTTTGAGATTTTCACGATAACTGCGTTTCGGCGCTGGGGTATGCGGCAAATAAGGAGATTCGGAAAACAACAACTCGCACAGACGCCGTGCGACACGGGCAGCAGGGGCGAACGTTAGGCACGAGGATGTGCGGCGGCATGGGCGCGCTTCAGGCGCTCGGCGCTCACATGCGTATAGATCTGCGTCGTTGAAAGGCTCGCATGCCCGAGCATCTCCTGCACGCTGCGCAGATCGGCGCCTCCAGCCAACACGTCGGTCGCAAACGTGTGCCTCATGTCATGTGGAGAATAGTCGCCCGAAATTCCCGCTGCGGCTATCGTCGCCTTAAACATCTTGCGGATGGCGTCCGTTCCCATCTGGTTCCCCCGAGAGCTCACGAAGAAATACGGGCTTCCCTTGTCCCCCAGAAGCACCGGTCGTCCATGAAGGAGGTAGCGGCGCATCGCGGAAAGCGCCATATCATGAATGGGAATGATCCGCTCCTTCGATCCCTTCCCAAAAACCTTCACCTGCTTTGCCTCGAAATCGACATCGGCGATAAGCAGGCCGGATGCCT
This sequence comes from uncultured Eggerthellaceae bacterium, assembly GCA_947626665.1. GTDB lineage: Bacteria > Actinomycetota > Coriobacteriia > Coriobacteriales > Eggerthellaceae > CANQRF01. The sequence continues at coordinate 17,141 of CANQTB010000012.1, read as the reverse complement.
CCGAAATACGCGCGCCGCATGCATAGAGGAACTCAAGGATGGCCTGATCCCGATAGTCTTCCGGCGTTTGCGTGCGTTCGGTGCCATCCAAAAGCCGCTCACCATGAACGCTTAAGAGCCGCGCCATCTCGGGCGCCGAGATCACACGTGGAAGGCGCTTTGAGGTCTTCGGACCCATGATGATGCTCGCCGGATTCTCCTCGATCTGTCCGGAGTCCTCAAGCCATCGGTAAAAGCTTCTTAAAGCCGATATCCGCCGATTGATCGTCGTGCGTGCATAGCGCGCTCGATCAAGCTCACCCAGATAGCGCCTGATGCCGCGGTATCCAATCGTGAATGCATCAAGCTGTGCGCGCTCGGTCCAGCGGGCATAGTCGTCGAGATCGATATGGTAGGCGCGAATCGTATGCGCTGAAGCATTGCGCTCCACGCGCAGCGCATCGCAAAAGGCATCGATCGCACGGCTAAGACGCTCTCGGGCCGCATCGTCCCGATCTTCGCGCTTATCCTGCGGCTGTTTTTGTTTCTGCTCTCGCTTCTGCCTGTCGGTCCCGTCTTTTTTATTCTGCTGCATCAAGATCCTCCATGAGGCCCGCGCCGCGCAGGCAGGCAACATACCGACGAAGTGCTTCGCTTCCCCTTTGGGCATAGGCCTCGTAACGGGCCCGCTTATTGCGGACGGGATTTGCCAAAGGTGCCATGATGCCAAAGTTAACGTGCATGGGCTGATAATTCACCGTTTCAGGGTTCGTTGCATAAGCGAGAAGTGCACCGAAAGCGGTTTCTGCAGGTACGATGGGAAGTTCGATTCCTCTCAAATCTGCCGTAACCGCAATCGCTCCATGAAGGCCCGAGCGGATCGCCTCACAATATCCCTCGGTTCCCGCCAGCTGGCCGACAAGATAAAGGGGCGGCAGATCCTTGATATCTCTGCTTCCATGACAGGCCGCAACACGAAGGCGGTTATGATCATCGAGCAGCTGCGGGGCATCGATGAACGTATTTCGGTGCATAACGCCGAAGCGTACGAAATCGGCGTGCTCAAGGCCGGGAACAAGGCGGAAGACGCGCTCCTGCTCGCCGAACGTGAGGTTCGTCTGGCAGCCGACGAGGTTATAGCAGGTGCCCGCCGCATTCTCCGCACGAAGCTGCAAAACCGCCCACGGACGCTTGCCGGTTGCCGGATCCGTTAAGCCCACCGGCTTCAGCGGGCCAAAGCGCATCGCATCGTGCCCTTTCCGCGCGATCTCCTCAATCGGTTGGCAAGCGGAGAACAGCTCTGCCATTTCAAAGTCCTTCGCGATGACGCGCTTTGCCTCGACAAGCTCCGCCTTGAACCGATCGTATTCCTCTTTGGTAAAAGGCGCGTTCAGATAGTCACCTTGGGCTTCTTCCTCATAGCGGCTTTGGACGAAGAGCTTTTTGAGGTCGAGCGTGTCGGCATCGACGATCGGCGCCGCCGCGTCGTAAAACGCGAGAAAACCGCTCCCGATAATATCCGCAATATCTTCCGCGAGAGCATCGCTGGTAAGCGGACCCGTCGCCACAACAACGGCATCGTATCCTGGCGCCTCGTGCACAAGGGACGCCGCCTCGCGGCGCTCAAGATGAATCGACGGAATACTCTCGATACGGCGGGTGACTTCCATGGCAAACGCGTCACGATCGACCGCCAGCGCGCCGCCTGCTTGCACACGGTGGTTCAAAGCGCATTCGAACACCATCGACCCGAGAGCCGTAAGCTCCTCTTTGAGCATGCCTGCCGCGCTTTCGGGTTTCATGCTTTTCAACGAGTTCGAGCAAACGAGCTCGGCAAAATATGCCGTTTTATGCACGGGGGTCTGCTTTTCTGGACGCATCTCGACAAGCGTCACATCGAATCCCCGACGGCCAAGCTGATACGCCGCCTCGGATCCCGCAAGCCCCGCGCCTATGACTAGTATCTGTTTCTGCATATGGCTAGGATACCAAAAGCGCCCCGTATCTTCCGTCAGGATATCGGCATATCAGGCGATCGCGTTCCGCCTCGGCAAGCCAGATGACCAGCCACGTAAGCGGATCGTCCTTATCGCCATGCTGCAAAGCGAGCTTGTTCAGCTCCTCCATGCTTAAAGGTTCGGCGCGCAAGGCTGCAAGCAGCGGCGCCACATCGCCCCGCGATAGCCGCTCGTTCGCCATGGCGGCGTTCGCGGAACGCTCTTTTCTTTCCTGCAGAAGCGCACCGTACGTCTGGAACAGATATTGGCCAAAGCTCTCATCGTCGACAATCGGAATCGCTCCTTGCTGGATGAGCCGATTCGCTCCAAGGGAGGTTTTGGATGTGATCGCGCCTGGGACGGCAAGCACTTCCTTTCCTGCAGCGAGGGCCTCATCCGCCGTCGAGAATGTGCCCGATGGCAATCCGGCCTCCACGATCAGGGTCGCCTTTGCGAGCCCCGCTATGAGGCGATTGCGCGCGCGAAAACCTTGGCGCAACGGAGGATAGCTCCATGGATGCTCCGAAACGACCGCACCCCCCGAATCGACGATATGCTGAAAGATCTCGGTATGCTCAACCGGATAGAGGTTATCGCATCCGCCGCCAAGAAATACGACGGTCTTCCCTCCTGCTGAAATCGCTGCCTGATGAGCGGCGATATCGCATCCACGAGCACCTCCCGATATAACCACGATCCCGCGTTCGGCGGCAAGCGCAGCAAAGTGCTTCGCACAGCCAATGCCGTAGGGCGTCGCCTTCCGCGCACCGACGATGGCAATGCCCGACTGAAGTGCCGCGGCATCCCCGATGACAAAAAGCCTTTCGGGGGGTGCGGGAATCTGCTTGAGCGCCTCGGGAAATCGCTCGTCATCTTGCGAAAGCTCGAGGCGTGGTCCAAAAAGGTATTCACCGATCGCCATGGCATACCGCCTTTCTTGCGCAAACAGAGCATCTGCCCGTTCTTCTCCTCTTCACTTAGCCGTCTCCTTCCTCAGTCTCCATGTCGTTATCTGCCCGCCCCGTCCCCGCGCATCATCAAGCGCCTCCGTTGCGCCAATGGCGCCTGTTGCCATCATCGCTGCCTATTCCGCGCCTATGCCTTCCCGCAGCCGAAATGCCAGCGCTTCAGCGATATGGACACGCCTCACCCTTCTGCTCTCCACCATATCGGCGATGGTGCGCGCGACGCTTAAGCTACGAATGATCGCTCGACCGCTCATGGCATGCACCTCGGCCATGGTGGTCAAATAGGCCTCGTCATCCTCGCCAAGCATGCACGATGCGACGATGTCACGCGGGCTTTCGCGGACTCCCTCTTCTATCAGCATCCTCTCCTTTCTCCAGCTGCTATATTCACGCGCTTTCATCACTCCTCTTCGCAGGCTTTCCGAACTCTCGCCCTCTCCTGTTTTCAAGACCGCTGACGGCGCAAGGCGCATAACGTCGATATGCAGATCGATGCGATCCATGAGCGGGCCGCCGATACGTGCCTGATACTTGCGTATCTGCGGCACCGTGCACGTGCAGGCATGTTCGCGATCGCCGCAAAAACCACAGGGGCACGGATTCGAGGCGGCGACAAGCATAAAATCAGCCGGAAAGGTCACATTGCCATCGGCTCTCGTAATGGAAACCTCTCCCGTCTCCAACGGCTGGCGGATGCCCTGCAATACCGAGGTTCGAAACTCCGAGAGCTCATCAAGAAACAGAACGCCATGATGGGCAAGTGAGATTTCCCCAGGGCGGATCGGCTGAGAACCGCCGCCGACCAACCCGGCCAACGAGGCCGAATGATGTGGTTTGCGAAACGGCCTTCTCCCTCTCAGGATCTCTTCCACATCTTTCTCGCCGGCAACGGAATGGACAACCGCGGTCTCAAGTGCTTCGCGCTGCGTGAGAGGAGGCAGAATCGACGGCAGGCGCGATGCAAGAAGCGTTTTTCCCGACCCGGGCGGCCCCATCATCAGCAAACCGTGATTGCCGGCTGCAGCTATCTGCAGCGCACGCTTGGCTACTTCATGGCCTGAAATGTCCTTGAAATCCGCCTCGGGCACTTCGGCCATCGCAGCATGATGAACAACCTCCTCCACCTCCCCCGTCGCTAAATCGACAAGCTTCGTAACCGAGATCTGACGAAGCTCCTCAATGGGAACCCGCTCGCTTTCGCAAGAGCAAACAAGATCGCTTCCGATCTGATGTGCGCAGATGCCGAATGCAAGCATTCCGGCCACAGGATGAACCGATCCATCCAGCGAGAGTTCGCCGACGAAAACTCGATGCTCAACAACCGAAGCGGGCATCTGCCCTGTCGCAACAAGGATTCCAATGGCTACCGGCAAATCGAAGCCCGCGCCCGTCTTCCTTAAATCGCTCGGAGCCAGATTGACGACGACCTTTTCATTTGGCATCTCGAATCCGGATGCACGTATCGCCGCCTTCACTCGTTCACGCGCTTCCTGCACTGCGGTGTCGGGAAGCCCCACGATGCTCATGCCCGGCAAACCTGCCGAAACCGACACTTCCACCGTGACGGGAAATGCCTCAACACCTCGCAGCGTCGCGCTTTGAACAAAACATTGGCTTAACGAACTCATCGTCGATCAGAATCTCACTGCACGCCGAAAGCATTGATATGGTGCCGGATAAGAGCACGATCCGAAGCGACCGCAACGAGAGCGATCACATCAAAGCGCACCGTCAATCCCACCTCATCGTGATCTGCCAAATAAGCGAGCGCGATTTTTTCATAGCGCTCCCGCTTCGCCCTGGTGACCGCTTCCGAGGGAAATCCCTTCTCGATGCTCGATCGGGTTTTCACCTCAACGAAAACAAGGTTCTTCTCGTCCCGCGCGACAATATCCACTTCCCCTGCAAAACACGACCAATTCCTCGCGACAATGTCGTACCCTTTGCTCACGAGAAATCGTGCGGCAGCTTCCTCCCCGCGTCTGCCGAAGCTTTTGTTGTGGGTATTGCGCGACACCGGCTTCTTTCGGGATTTCGGCGGAGTTTTGCACGGTTGCGTTGTTTGCCTTTGATTGGTCGCTCTTTGATTTTGCGATCGCGCGTTTGCCGCCCTCTCGCTCACGACCTTTTGGCTGGCTGCCCTCTGGCTCACACGCTTTTGCGCAGCGGTCATCTGATTTGTCGTTTTTTGGCATGTCGGATCGTTTGACATAGCATGTCCTTTCCTCTTCAAAGCACACGCTATGCATTCGATCTCTCTTCTTTGTCGCATAAAAGTCGAAGAATTGTCTTTCCCCGTGCTGAGCGATGCCGCCTCTCCGTCACCGATGAAATACCCCTCGATCGCAACGTTGTCGCCTATCGAGCACCATCAGCGTCATTGCAGGCAAAGAACGCCTATCCCACCATCGTTTCGCCCATAGGACTCGGCGAGGACAGGCCTCCTATCAGGCAACACAGAGATATTCGATTATGAGAAGTTTTCCACCATTAACGAGTGCGAAAGTGCGGTGGCCATCAAGCGATAGATGCTAAAAAAGCGACGGCTGGAGGATGTGCTCGCAGAAAGTCATGCGATGGATCGGGCACATTCCCTTTTTCTTCAGCGCCTCAATATGCTTTGGTGTCGCATAGCCCTTGTTTTCCGCAAACCCATAGCCGGGATATTCGGCATCGGCTGCGATCATCAGCTCGTCGCGTGCGACCTTCGCGAGAATCGAAGCTGCGGCAATCGAGGCGCATTGGCTATCGCCTTTCACAACATTCACCTCACGCGCATCGAGTTTCAGCGGATTTCCGTCAAGCAGGATCACATCAGGCCGCGGTCCTTGGGCGTCTATCGATGCGATCGCTTTCGAAAAGCCCGTTCGTAAGGCGTGCGACATGCCGTACCGATCGATCACGGCAGGCTCGATAAACTCCACTGCCCATGCCCGCGCCACCTGCTTGATCTTTCCGGCAAGCTCCTCGCGGATTTCCGGAGTCAGCTGCTTCGAATCGTTGAGGTTTACGAGATTCGGCATGCTCGCCGGCGGAAAGAGGACGGCGCCGATCGCCAACGGTCCGGCAATAGGGCCACGACCTGCTTCGTCAAGACCCAAAATAAGCCGTGCGCCCCGCTTTCGTGCGATCGCGCGCTCGTATCCGTAGAGAGCGGCAAGGCGATCTTGCTCAGCTTGTTCAGCGTCTACCCGCGCCTTTGCTTGGGCGAGTGCCTCCTGAACGCCTTTGCGAGGATCATCGGCAAAAGAGCGTTCAAGCACCTCAAGCTCCCGCGCGTCAGCACGGCGAAGCAACTTCTGGATTTCCGGAACCGTTAACGCTGGCATAAGCAATCACCCAATTCGCCAAAATCATATAGGCAGATAATACAACAAGCTGCCCTTTCGGAGCAGCTTGTTCGATTGCCTCTTTGATTGCCCACGCAGTTTAGCGGAAAGATTTCTCCTTGATCTTCGCTGCCTTGCCCACCTTGTCGCGCAGATAGTAGAGCTTCGCGCGGCGAACGCGGCCTTGGCGCACAACTTCAATCTTCTCGATCTTCGGAGAATGCACGGGGAAGGTACGCTCAACGCCGATGGAGAAGCTGATCTTGCGTACCGTGAATGTCTCACGGGAAGACTCGCCATGGCGGCGGATCACATCGCCTTGGAAGACCTGAATACGCTCGCGATTACCCTCGGTGATACGGTAATGAACCTTTACGTTGTCGCCGACGTTGAAATCGGGGATATCGGTTTTCTTCTGTTGTTGCTCTATAGCCCGAATGATGTCCATGGCTTAATCCTTATCGTTGTTCTCATGGTTAATCTACGCCGGTTGCGCAAACGCGCGATTTCTTAGTATATCGCCGCTTGTGCTGACGTGCAAGAAAAATGATGACGATGGAAAATTATTTTGGATCGTCTGTTTTGGCAAACTTTCACCCCAAACTTTCACCAAACTTTCATCTTGCTGATTCTTGAAGTGTCGCCATCGCTTAGCCCAGCACGCTCTATAATCTGAGCCGCGGTATTTCCTGCCCCATGAAAGCCGCTCGCACACTTTGAACGAAGGCAATTCATAGCGCCTCGCGATAAACCTCAAGGGAACGGAGAAAAAGATGGATCTTGCACGCTACGCGAACATTCCAAGTGGCGATATGCCCGGAGACAAGATCGCCATTGATGAGGGTCATGTGCAAAAGGCCGAACTGCTCTTCCCCCTTGTGAAAGAGGCGGTTGAAGAGGTATTTGAGCAGCGCGGCGAGAGAAAGGCCGTCGTGGCCGTTGCGGGAGGCTCCGGCGTCGGAAAATCCGAGGTGGCGAGCATCCTTTCGTTTCTGCTGACAGATGCGGGAATCCGCGCTTACACGCTTTCGGGCGACAATTATCCGCATCGCATTCCCGCCGAAAACGATGCGATGCGCCAGCGGGTCTACGACGAGCAGGGCGAAGCGGGGTTGCGTTCCTACCTCGGCACGCAAAACGAGATCGATTTCGATCTTCTCAACCATATCATCAGCGATTTTCGTGCGGGAAAAAGCCCGATAGCCCTCAAGCGCATGGGGCGCACACCTGATGAGCTGTGGTATGACGATGTTGAGATGGAAGATGTGGCGGTGCTCGTCATCGAATGGACACATGGGCTCAACGACAACCTGCTCGGCATCGATGTGGCGGTGCTGCTCAACAGCACGCCCGAGGAGACGCTCGCCCATCGCCGTGCCCGCAATCGCGACGGCAACGTCGACAGCCCCTTCACCATGAAGGTCTTAGAACTTGAGCAGAACCTCCTGAAATCGCAGGCGCACAAGGCGAACTTCATCGTCAGCAAGCAAGGTGAGCTCCTTTCGTTCGACGACTACCAAAACCTCATGGGAGGCGATGCGCAATGAGCGATTCCCTGGCAATCGGATACGGCCCCGTGCTGAATGCCTACCCCGATAGTGTCGGGGAGAATCTCGGCGATTGTGTCACGTGGCTTCGCGAGAGCAAGGCCTCCGAGGCCTTTGATGCGTTCTACATCCTCCCGAGCCTTTACCATTTCGATCTCGATCGTGGGTTTTCCGTTCAGGACTATGATTTGAACGAGAAATTCGCGTGCGAAAACGACCTCCTGCAACTCGATGAGCTGGGAATAAGCCTTATTCTCGATTTTGTGCTCAACCATGCCTCCGCCCAAAGCCCTCAGTTCCTCGATGTGCTTGCAAACGGCACATCGTCGCCCTATCTCGATTTCTTCATCGAATGGAACAAATTCTGGGAAGGGCACGGCGAGCTTTCAGAGGAGGGCTACATCGTCCCCGACCCCGCACTCATCAAAGACATGTTCTTCCGCAAGCCGGGTCTGCCGCTTCTCATGGTCGATTTCCCTGATGGCACGCGCCATCCCTTCTGGAATACCTTCTATCAGAGCGTGGAGGAGGCTGATGGCAAGAAGCGCTACCTCGGCCAGATCGATCTCAACGTGAAGTCCCCGATGGTGTGGGATTTCTACGAGAAAACGCTCGGTAAGCTCTCCGCCTATGGCGCGAAGGTGGCACGCCTCGATGCCTTCGCCTACACCTCGAAGGTGATCGGCAAACGCAATTTCTTGAACGAACCCGAGACGTGGGAAATACTCCAGCGCCTGAGCGACATGGCGTGGGCATGCCATATTGCGCTGCTTCCCGAGATCCATGCCGAGTATCGCGAGGGAACGCATCGCGTCTTGGCAGAGAAGGGCTACCTGATCTACGACTTCTTCCTGCCAGGGCTTATCATCGATGCCCTTGAGCGCAAAAGCGCCCTTTACCTGAAACGCTGGATCGACGAGATCATCAAGGGCGGCTATCAAACGGTGAACATGCTCGGTTGCCACGACGGCATCCCTCTGCTGGATCTGCGAGGGCTTTTGCCTGATGAGGACATCGAAGCACTTATCGACGTATTGAAGCAGCGCGGCGGCATCGTCAAAGACCTCCATGGTGCGAAAAACATGTACTATCAGGTGAACTGCACCTATACGAGCGCACTCGGCGATGCGAAGCGCCTTGCCTTTGCCCGCGCAATCCAGCTGTTCATGCCGGGCATCCCGCAAATATGGTATCTCGATCTTTTGGCGGGCGAGAACGACTACGATGCGGTTCGCCGCGGCGGCGAGGGCGCCCATAAGGAGATAAACCGGACAAACTTCTCACTTGACGAGGCGATGAGACGCATGGCGCTTCCCGTCGTGCAGGAACAGCTTGAACTCATGCGGCTACGTGCCACGCATCCGGCGTTTTCGCCAAACGCAACGGTGAATTCGCGCTGCGAGGGTTCAAGCCTTACCATCATCTGGGAGAACGACGGCGCCCACGCCGAGCTTACCGCCGACTTCGCCACCGCCAAGTATTCGATTAACACAAATGATTAGGCTTTTGTAATGCAAATTGCCTGCGTGAAACTTGCCACCGCTCGGCATTCACTCTTGGGCCCCCTCCGCCCCTCGCGTGTAAAGTTTTTGTCGCTCAGGTTGGCGATAGTAAGACAGCGAGGGCGTTTCCGGTGCTTCGGATTCCCCCGCCGCACGGCTGAGTGTGCTTCGCACACGAAGGCAAGTGCACAAGGGGGAAGATGGAGTGCCCGAAACGATCGCAGCGACAGCTTGTTCCGCCGTTCGCCAGAACGGCGGAACAGATCACTCTTCCAGGTAATCCTTCAGCTTTGAAGAGCGCGAGGGATGACGGAGCTTTGCGAGCGTCTTGCTTTCGATTTGACGAATGCGCTCGCGGGTGACGCCGAACTCACGTCCGACCTCTTCAAGCGTGCGCGGATGGCCATCCTCAAGCCCGAAGCGCAGCGCTATAACCTTGCGCTCGCGTTCGGCAAGGCCGTCGAGCACCTTCCCCAATTGCTCCTGCAACATCGAGAAGCTCGCCGCATCGGGCGGCACAACCGCCGAATCGTCCTCGATGAAGTCGCCGAGCTGGGAATCCTCCTCCTCGCCGATCGGCGTTTCAAGCGACACCGGCTCTTGCGAGATCTTTTGAATCTCGCGCACGCGTTCGGTAGGAAGACCCATTACCTCCCCGATCTCCTCAGGGGTTGGCTCGCGCCCGAGTTCTTGGAGAAGCTGCCGCTGAATGCGAACGAGCTTGTTGATCGTTTCCACCATGTGTACCGGAATGCGGATGGTGCGAGCCTGATCGGCGATCGCACGCGTGATCGCCTGACGGATCCACCACGTGGCATACGTGGAGAATTTGAAGCCCTTCGTGTAGTCGAACTTCTCGACCGCACGGATGAGGCCAAGGTTTCCTTCTTGGATGAGATCGAGGAACAGCATGCCACGACCGACATAGCGTTTCGCGATCGAAACGACGAGGCGAAGGTTCGCTTCGATGAGCTGCTGCTTCGCATCAAGGCCAACCTGCTCGATACGCGAAAGACGGCGCTTATCCCGACGATTTAGCTCGATGCCCTCACGATCGGCCTCCTCAAGTTCTTCACCTGCCGCTACGCCGGCCTCGATCTTCATCGCAAGATCGATCTCCTCAGCGGCGGTGAGAAGCGGCACCTTGCCGATCTCTTTCAAATACATACGCACCGGATCGCCGGTGAGCATCGTAACATTTGAATCGACCGTGCGTTTGCGCATCTTCGATTTACCCGCACGCCCCGTGACTTTCGGGAGCTGCATGTCGGTGGTTGCCCTCAGCTCCTCTTCGGGAATGCCTTCGAGCAAATCTTCCTCATCGATTCCTACGTCGACGCTTTCCTCATCAAGGCTGTCGGCCTCTGCATGAAGGGTTTCCTCCGTGGGCGCAACAACCTCGTCAGAAGCATCGGCGTTGTCGCCGGATTCGTAATCGTTATCGAGAAGCACGTCTGCCACCTCCCCTGAAGTGGGCGTATTCTTCTCGGACTGGGCGGTTTTCGAAGCTTTGGTCACTTCGGTTTCAGCAGATTTCGTGGATGGTTTCGTCACTCGACAATCCTTCCGATAACGGCTATCCGCATCATCATGCGCTCTTTAGGGCGCAAACATGCAATTTTTTAGAATAGAACAATACGCAAGCGCTCGCAAGCATTGGTTGGTGAAGCGTTACATTCTCCGACGAACGACCATAACTTTGCCCTGCCCCCCGAAAGATGAAACCGCTTCCCCCTTTACAGCATATCGAGCGGATCGACGTCGATGGCGACGTTCACAGCCGCAGATGCCTTGCGTTTTCGCATGAATGGCCCTAAGAGACGCGCCGGCTCGTCGTCGTTCGGGCATTTGATCAGAATGTGCCAGCGCCAATTCTCGCGCAGGCGCGCCATCACGCATGGGCTCGCCGAGAAGAGCTGCCACGTCTGCTGCGCCTTGGCATCTGCTTGGATGAGCTCATCCAGCTGCCGATAGAGGGAAAACGCCTCTTGGCCTACCGCCTTCTCGTTCTTCCCCCACAACAAGACATTCGCCAAACGGCAATAGGGCGGATAGAGAAGCATCCTGCGTTTCGGAAGCTCGCTTTTTAAGAACATCGCTCGGTCGTAGGATGCGGCGGCGCGGATGGCGGGGTTATCGGCCTCGTATGTTTGCACCATGACCCTTCCCGGAAGCGCGGCCCGTCCGGCACGACCTGCCACCTGCTGAATAAGATCGAACGTACGCTCTGCCGAACGAAAATCGGGAAGGTGGAGCTGCGTATCGGCGTTGATCACACCGACAAGGGTCACATCGTCGAAGTCGAGCCCCTTTGCAATCATCTGCGTGCCAAGCAATACGGCGGCATCCGCCGAAGCGAACTTCTCAAGCAGCTTCGCATGGGCGTCCTTTCCTCTCGTTGTGTCAGCATCCATGCGAACGATGGGAATATCGGCTCCTCGTTCGCATGTTTGATCGATGAGGATGCGGAGATCGGCTTCCACGCGTTCCGTCCCTGTTCCGAACCGTTTGAGATAAGGCGATCCGCAACGGGGGCACACCGCAGGAGCCGGCACCTCATAGCCGCAATAATGGCAGACGAGCATGCTCCCCCGCTCATGATAGGTAAGCGAGGTGGAACATGAGGGGCATTCGGGCACAAAGCCACAATCGCGGCAGAGGAGAAAGCGGGCGAAGCCCCGTTGGTTCAGAAGAAGCACGACCTTCCGTCCTGCGCAGAGCTCATCGGAAAGCGCCGTGCTGAGCGCACGCGAGAACATCGAGCGCTCACCTTGTTGGAATTCCCTCGCCATATCGATGACGTCGATCTCAGGCATGGGAGCACGGTTCGCACGCTCCGGCAAAACGACGCGATGCCATGCTTCGTTTTTCGCACATTGATAGAGCGCCTCGATCGAAGGCGTTGCCGAACCGAGAACGACGGCCGCCCTTGAACGTTTCGCAAGCCATACTGCCACATCTCGACTGACGTAGCGCGGCGCACTTTCCTGCTTGTAAGTGGTCTCGTGCTCCTCGTCGATCACGATGAGTCCCAAAGGCTCGATCGGGGCAAACAAGGCGCTTCGTGCACCAACGACAACGCGCGCCGCCCCGCTGCGAATGAAATCCCACTGGTCGTAGCGCTCGCCGTCGCTCATACGCGAATGCAGCACGGCGACGCGATCCCCGAACCTTCCGCGAAATCGCGCAACCGTCTGCGGTGTCAGCGAAATTTCCGGCACCACGACGATGGCGCCCTTTCCTTCCGCGAGCACCTCCTCGATCGCGCGAAGATACACCTCGGTTTTGCCTGAGCCGGTTACGCCATCCACCAGAACAACTTCGCCTTGCGCGCGCTGGCGCGCCTTTGAGATTTCGGCGAGAGCTTCCCTCTGGCCATCGGTAAGCTCATGGGAGGTCATCTTCGCGGTGGCATAGATCACCTGCTCTGCGGCTGGAGCAGCTTCATTTTTCAACACACCCCTCAAACGTCGCCGATGCTCAATGGTGATGACGCCACGTTTTTCGAGGCTTTTCAGGCTTGACGCCACATTGCCGTATTCGCGCGCAAGCTCTTCCACACGAAGATCTCCCTCCGCAAGCGCCGCAACGATAACAGCCTGCTTAAACGCTCGTTTCGAAGGCAGAAAGTCTGCAAAAGCGGGGCCGGGAACCGCCCATCGATCATCCACCTCGCGCACCGCAGGCTCCGTAAGCCGCCACTCGCCGCGTCCTGCACGCGTAAGCTTCGGCAGCGCCCCCGGCGGAATCAAGAGCCGCACACACTGAGAAAGCGGCGCCACATAGCGCACAGCAAGGAATTGGGCGAGCTCAGCGCCGATCTCGGTGAAATACGGCTTGCTGAGCACGCGTTTCAGAGGTTTCAGCTTTTGCAAATCGAAGGAAACCGGCTCGACCTCGCTGATTTTCAGGATGAAGCCGATCGCATCGCGGTTTCCGAAAGGAACGAGCACCGCGCAGCCAACCTCCGCTTGCTCGGCATCCTCGCCCACCAGATAATCATAGGGCGTCGCGAGCGCCTGCGTCTGTATGTCGAGAACCACCGAGGCAAGACGCATCGCAGACCGCCCAACAACGTCTTCTTATAGGAAGTGCAAGCCCTTAAAGCCCGCATGCGGAGCGCAACGCGTCCGCACGGTCGGTGCGCTCCCACGTGAATTCGGGAAGCTCACGTCCGAAATGACCGTAATTCGAGGTCTTGCGATAGATCGGACGGCGCAGATCGAGCTCGTCGATGATGGCGCCCGGCCGGAGGTCGAACACTTTGGAAACCGCCTCCTCGATCTTTTCCTCGTCAACATGAGCCGTGCCAAACGTCTCGACCATGATCGAAACGGGACGCGCCATGCCGATGGCATAGGCGATCTGAATCTCGCAGCGATCGGCAAGCCCCGCCGCCACGACGTTTTTCGCCACCCAGCGTGCCGCGTAAGCGCCCGAGCGGTCGACCTTCGTACAATCCTTGCCGGAGAACGCGCCGCCGCCGTGACGTCCCATGCCGCCATAGGTATCGACGATGATCTTGCGGCCGGTAAGACCAGAATCGCCCATAGGGCCGCCAATGACGAAGCGTCCGGTCGGGTTGATATATATCTCCACATCGTCGGCGAGTTTCACGCCTTCTTCTTCCATCACCGGACGGATGACCGTCTCTTTGATCGCATCGGCAAGCGTTTGCTGATCAACGGAATCGGCATGCTGCGTGGAAACGACAACCTTTTCCACCGCCACCGGCTTACCGTCGATATAGCGAACGGAGACCTGCGTCTTCCCATCGGGACGCAGGAAATCCAGCGTGCCGTTTTTGCGCACCTCGGTTAGGCGCTCAGAGAGCCGGTGCGCCAGATAGATCGGCATCGGCATAAGGGTCTTCGTCTCGTTGCAGGCAAAGCCAAAGACCATGCCCTGATCGCCCGCGCCGATGTTCTCGTAGGGATCGTCGGCGGAGGCGCCGTGTTGCACCTCGTAGCTTTCGTCGACGCCCTGCGCGATATCGGGGCTTTGCTCGTGAATCGCATTCAGCACGCCGCAGGTGTTGCCGTCGAAGCCGAACTTCGCACGGTTGTAGCCGATATCGTTCACGACCTCACGCACGATGGCCTGCACATCCACATAGGCCTGCGTGCGGATCTCGCCGGTCACCATCACGGTGCCGGTCGTCGTCAGCGTCTCGCAGGCGCAGCGAACGAGCTTCGGATCAGCGGGAATGCCATCGGCATCCACATATCCCTGCTTCGAGAGCTCAATCTCCTTCGCTAGGATCGCATCGAGGATGGCATCCGAAATCTGATCGCAGATTTTATCCGGATGGCCTTCGGTAACCGATTCCGATGTAAACAGAAAGCTCTTATGAGCGGCAATTGAATCAGGCATGTACTTCCCTCTTATCTTTCATGACATGATGCGGAAACATACTCTCCGATGATTCCGCTCTCCTAAAATACCCCATCATCGAAACGCCCCGCCTGTTGCCAGACGGGGCGTGGCACACGAAATAAACCTTAAACGCCGATCCTGGCAGCCATTTCGGGCGTAAGCTCTTTGGCGACCGGATCAGGGCCGTCATCGTAGGTGATCTTGTCGATCATGTTCTGCAGCTCTTTCAAATCCAAGCCGTCAAACGCGCCGTGCATCTGGCGCCCCAAGCGGGCGAATTTGCTGATGTCGGATTCCGCCATGCCGATGTAGGTGCGGTCGCGCCATTTCGCGCGCGGATCCATCGGATCGCCCCAAAGTCGTTCGGCCTCAGGCTTCCATTCCGCCGCTCGCTCTTGGCACTTGTCCGTGAGATCCTTCGCGCTCTCAGAATGTTGCAGGTCGGTGGAATGGGCACCGCTGCGCTCGACCATCTTGGGCAGGATATCCGGATTCTCGAGCATCGGGCACGGACGGAGCAGATTGTCGTTGAAGGGCTGGCCCTTGTAATACTCCATGAAGATCGGCGAACGGAGCGCGTCGAGGAGCGACACGTCATGGATGTTCACGTTCGAATAATGGATGAACACGCACGGCTCCACATCGCCCGCGGCATTGATGTGCAGATAGCGGCGGCCGCCGGCGATGCATCCGCCCACGAACTCGCCGTCGTTTTGGAAGTCGAGGGTGAAGAGCGGCTTCTTGTTGCGCATCGCGCGATTGAACTCGTAAAGGTGTAAGCGCTGCTCGGTCGTCGGCATGAGCTCGGTCGGGGAATCGACGCCGACGGGCATGTAGGTGAAGATCCAGAGGAAGAGCGCGCCCTTCTCGATCAGCCAGTCGTAGTATTCCTCGGAGGCGATGGACTCGGCGTTTTGGCTCGTGTAGCACGCCGAGATGCCGAACGGGAGCTTATGCTTGTGAAGGAGATCCATCGCATCGGAGATCTTCTGGTAGGTGCCCTCGCCGCGACGTCCGTCGGTCGCATGCTCGTCGCCCTCGGCGGAGATCGCCGGAACGAAGTTCTTCACGCGGATGATTTCCTGGCAGAAATCCTCGTCGATGAGGGTTGCGTTCGTGAAGCAGAGGAATGCGCAATCCGAGTGCTTCTCGCACAAGCGGATGATATCCTTTTTGCGCACGAGCGGCTCGCCGCCGGTGTAGATGTACACATACACGCCAAGCTCTTTGCCCTGCGTGATGATGGAATCGATGTCCTCGAAGGTGAGGTTCAGCGCATGGCCGTAATCGGCGGCCCAGCAGCCGGTGCAGGCGAGGTTGCAGGCGCTCGTCGGGTCGAGCAGAATCGCCCACGGGATGTTGCACTGATATTTCTCGCGCATCTTCTCCTGCTTGCCCCACGCAAGGAAGTTCGCGTCGACGACGAACGTCTTCATGAGGTCGGTCGCCATATCGGGGTTGAGGTGCATGAGCTTCATAAGAAGCTGATACCAATTGCTCTTCTTCTCAATGGCGTTTTTGAAAGCGAGACGCTGATTGGTGAACAGCGATTGGGGTAGCAGCGTATCGACGCGTTGCATGATCTTCGGCAGGTTATTGTCGGGATCGGCCATCAGATAATCGATGAGTTTCATCAAAGCGGCTCGTTTTGCTAAGTCTACTGCTTTCATGCGTTTGCCTCCATTTGGTAACTCTGGGCGTTGAGGCGTGTCCTGTTTTTATCTGGTGTTTTACAGGAGCCTTTTGCTTCCAAGGGATTATAGTACAGCAGTCAATAAACGCGAGCCATACGTTAACGAGCTGAAACACTTCTCTTCGCCCGTAAACGGTCGCCGAGCGGCAAGAGGGCTTAGAGAGCTCACGTGCTAAACTGAAATCGCAGACTGAGATGGGAGGCAATTGTGGGATTCAGCACAAATGGAAAGCTTACGGACGAATACTTTTCAATCATCCATGATCTTCATGGCGATATCAAGGGACGGCGCGAGGCATTTCGCTACATGCAAAACTCCACCGCCATCGTGCATCACGAGATCGTCCCCTGCACCTTCGTTCCCCGCCTCTTCGATGAGGCAACCTATCGGAGCATGAAGGACACGGCAGAAACCATGCATCGGATTCTTTGCAAGGTGATCACCCGCTATATCGACGACCCCTCCTACCGAAAAGCCTTCGACTACGACCCTCGTCTCGTCGACCTCATCTGCCTGCCGCGTGGATACGATTCGGTTCTCCCGATGGCCCGGGTGGACGCCTTTATCGACGAGGAAACCGGCATCGCACCGTTTTGCGAGATCAACGGCGACGGTTCAAGCGGCATGAACGAGGATCGCGAAGTGCACAATTCGCTGCGCGCCTCGGCAACGTATCGGGAATTCTGCACACGCCACAAAGTGGAGGGCTGCGAGCTTTTCACCTCCTGGGTAGAGACCTTCCTTCGCAT
>CANQTB010000011.1 GCA_947626665.1 uncultured Eggerthellaceae bacterium | reverse complement strand
TATTGCGCAGGCAGGGGAGCTTGAGGATGGATGCGCTTTCCGTTCTCATGTCGAAGATCGACCTCATCGAGCCCGTGGCCGAGGTCGAGGTCTGCCGCGATCCCGATGACGACAAGTTCATTTCATGCGCCATCGATGCCAGGGCCTATTACATCGTCAGCGGTGATAAGGATCTGCTTGACATCGGCGAGTTCGAGGGTATCGAGATGATAACCGCCGCAGATTTCTGCAGTCGTTTTCTCCTGTAAATGGTGTTAGTTTGATAGACACTACCGACTGTTTTCATCATCGGTCATACGAGCTTGCTACTTGCAGGCAAATAGTGCAGCGAAAACCGGCAGCGACGGGAAGATTCATCCGACGGCGCGCGGCTAATCGATATTGCTTTCGATGAGCGAGAGCAGTTCCTGCTGCGAATGGATGTCGAGCTTTTTGTAGAGGTTCTTGCGGTGCGTGTTCACCGTGTTTTTCGAGATGAATAGCTGCTCTTCGATAAAGCGCACGTCGCGGCCCCGAGCGAGGAAGACGAGAATCTCCTTCTCACGTGCGGTGAGGTTGTATTTCTTCGCGATGGCGGTGCAGCGCTGCTCGATCGTCTCATGCGAGAGATTGAAGAGCAGGGGCGAAAGCGAAAGCAGGGTTCGCTCCGGAAAGATCAGGGTATAGGCCACAACGATGATGAGGACCGCAGCCAAGCTCAAAACATCGAGGATAAACGATGCTTCGTCGCTTTGAAAGCTTGCCTGCAGGCTTTTGATGACGAGAAAGCCGAGAAGCTGAGCGAGGTATTGCAGCCCGAAAACGATGCCCACCACCTGCTTCACCGAGACTTTCTTCGTAAAGGCCACTCCCCATGAGAGCATCCAGATGGTCGGGGTGATAAGGGCGTAGGCAACGTAAATCGCCGTATAGGGGAAAAGGGCGAAACGCGATGAGAGGACGAGCATGCTTGAACCGACGACGCTCAAGATGAAGGAAACGCGATAGAAGAACTCGATGCGATACGATTGTACGCGGCTCAGGAGCATGAGAATGACGGCCATGACGGCTGACGTCGCGATGAAGACGAAGAGAAAGACAATCCAGAACAGGGAGACGTCGAGCGGTTCGGTGACGATGCCGATATGCGATGTCCAAACGCACTGGATGACGAAGGCAAAGCAGAAAGAAGCTGTGCCAAGGCGTCTTACGATCGAAGAAGACGAATTGTCCTTTGGCTTCTTGCCGTCATCATGGTGCCAAGGCAGCCCGTCGCTGTCGGAAACATCGTCTGAGTATTTTATGAGGCAATAGCAGGAGAGAAGCGGAAAGCCGAGCGCGAAGAGAACCTTTACGGTAACGCCGATCATCTCGAGGAAGATGAAGGGGATCCACTGAAGGCAAAAGGCGAGGCAGACGGGAACGAGCACTTCGCGCATGTCCGACGCGAGGATGATGCGCCCCCATGCAAGGGTCAGCGCGGCAATCGCGTATCCCGTCGCGGCTCCGAGGAAGAAGCTTACGAAGCGAAGCGTAACGTCGTCGGCTTGGATGAACCCTCCTACGATGACGGCAAGGGTGCTGCAAATGGCGCCGACGATCGCCCCGGCCATGCCGTTTCGCTTTTGGGGCAGTGCGCGAAACAGGAGAAGCCCCGCTGCGCTCAGGGTGGCTCCGATGAAGAACGGATCGCGGATGACGCCGCCGCCATAGGCGATCGTGTCGCGGAGAAGGCCCTCGAAGCAAAAGAGCAGGTTCACCCACGAGAGGAAGCAGGCGAAGCCGATGCCGATGAAGAGCGTGGACGGCTGCGGCTGGATGCGGAAGAACGAAGGGCGTGGTGTTTTCTTCCGGTTCTTCGAATCGGCATGGTCGTTTTCCAAGATGGTGTTAGCTGCAGTTCGAGCCATGATGTGGTGGTTTTATCCGATTCCCCGTTTTCCCAAGCTCCCCGTTGCTTTCACGTTGCTCATTATACGAGCCGAACATCTATGAAATTACGAGAACGAAGCTTTCTGTACGGCAGTTTGAGCTGGTCTTTCGCAAAATTCACCTTGAGCAGGTGAGGT
The DNA here is from genome assembly GCA_947626665.1 of uncultured Eggerthellaceae bacterium. Classification (GTDB taxonomy): domain Bacteria; phylum Actinomycetota; class Coriobacteriia; order Coriobacteriales; family Eggerthellaceae; genus CANQRF01. Next base: position 21,413 of record CANQTB010000011.1, on the reverse strand, counting down.
GTTTTTCGCGCTTTTCACAATTGCGCGGTATGGTTTTGCCCATGGCTTGGCTGCTAAGTTTCCCGCCGTTGGTATTTCTTCTTCAGGAGGGAGACGCAATGTCAAACAACAAAGCCTTATCGGACGAACCTTCAAAAGAGCCTTCGCAATCGCGCGCTTTGCGTGGGCGGATTCCGCTCAGCAGGCGCAACTTCTTGGCGGGTACCGGCGCTTTCGCACTGGGTGCGGCAAGTCTCGGCATGCTTGCAAGTTGCGCGCCAGCTTCGACGAGTGGAACTTCAGCGCAAAGCAGCGCTTCTGAAAGCGCGGCGGGCGCGGGTGCTGCAAGCAGTGTGGCATCGCCCTATTCCGGCAATGCCGGCAAGACGATGGGCGAGGTGCTCGGCGCTGGCTGGCTGGGCGAAGAGCCCGAAATTGCTGACAGCGACATCTCAAATGTAGTTGACGCCGGCATCATCGTCGTGGGAGCGGGACATTCGGGCACAGCATGCGCTCGTCACGCCGCAGAGCTGGGAGCCGATGTCATTTTGCTCGAAAGCATGACGGAAGATACCTTCAGCGCCCTTGGCAACGACATCGGGCACCTGAATTCCAGCTGGCAGGTGGATCGCATCGGCATTCCGACATACGACCCCATCGAATTTATGAACGAATATCAGATGTACGGCGCCGGGCGTGTGCAGCCGACGCTGCTCAGCCAGTTCGCGAATCGCTCCGGCGAGGCGCTCGATTGGTTTATCGATGGCTACACCGAAGATGAGAAAAATGAGCTCATCCCGCTGAACTGGCCGGTCGTCGAGGGCTACAACTACAAGAAAGGTCCCTTCACCTCGTATGTGGGCACATGCCAGTTCGGTGGCAGCGTGAACATCACCGAGGCCGTGAAGCGGAGCCAAGCGAAGGCAATCGATGCCGGCGCGCAGCTCATCTACGACCAAAAGGCCGTCCGATTGGTTCACAACGAGGATGGCACCGAGGTGACCGGCGTGATCGCTCAGGATAGCGACGGAAACTACACGCAATACAACGGCAACGCCGTGGTGCTCGCCTGCGGCGACATCGGCAGCAATGCCCCGATGTACAACGCCATATGCCGTGAGAACTACGAGCTGGGCGAATACAACGACTGCATGGCAATGTCGGGTCGTGACGGCAGCGGCATCGCGATGGCCATGCGCATCGGCGCTAAGGTGGAGATCGCCACGGGCGGCGACATGGGAAGCCATGCGTTCATACCGCTGACGCCGATGGAGGGCATTGAATGCCTTTGGCTGAACAAGTATGGCAAGCGCTATTGCAACGAAGCCTTCGGCGGGCCTTTGCTCTCGGGCTGCGCTGGCGCACGTCAGCCGGGCGATATGGCCTACATCATCTGGGACTCCGATTGGGAGACCGTGTTCTTCAATCAACTCGCGGGGCATTTGGCGCCGAAGGAATGGGACGAGGAAACTGCCGCCACCATCAAGACCTACATGGATAATGCCGCAGCGGCGGGGGAGGAAGGCGACGACACGTCGGGCAAGTTCCTCTACTGCGCCGACACGCTCGATGAGCTGTGCGACTGGATGGGCATGGAGCCTGCTGTGAAGGCGAACGCCCTTGCGGCGATCGAGAAATGGAATGCGGCCCACGATGCCGGAGCTGACACCGAGTTTGGGCGCGATCCCGAAACGATGTGGCCCATCGTCAACGGCCCCTTCTATGGATACCCCTGCTCGAAGCGCGTCGGCGGCGGCTCGCTGGTTTCCACCTCCGGTTTGCTCGTCACTGGGGAGCAGCAGGTGCAGGGTCAGGGCTTCGAGCCGATCAAGGGCCTCTTCGCAACCGGAAACACCTCCGGCGGGCGCTTCCCCATGGGCTACAACGGCATCATGAACGGCGTTTCCATCGGTATGGCGTTAACGCTTGGCTACACGCTGGGCGAATACCTTGCGACAGCCGACGACATCAACCAGTATTGCACGCTTGGCGCGAACAATGCCGAGGTCAAGCAGTCTGAGAACGGCATGGCTGGTCCGCCCATGGGTGGCGGCGAAGGCGGCGCACCCGCTGGCGAGGGTGGTGCTCCTGCATAAGCCCCTCGTATAAGATTTAAAAGTAGCGAACGCCCCCTCGCCCGAGCGGTTGAAAGATTAATACGAGCTTTGAATGCCTCTTTGGAAAAAGGGGCATTCTGTTATCTCGCAACAAATAAGGCGCTTCTCCTGTAAGATAGGCGGAGGGCATATCGATGCCCAGATTGGCGCGATTCCGAGCGCCGCAACCTTCTGCGAGAAAGGAAACGCCTTGCCCCTCACCGATATTGAAATCGCACAGCAAGCACATCCGTTACCCATCATCGAAGTCGCCAAAAAGATCGGTCTTACCGAAGATGAACTCGAGCTTTATGGTCGCACGAAGGCGAAGATCGACATCAATCCCTTAAAAGATCTGCCGCAAAAGGCGAAGCTGATTCTCGTCACCGCCATCAATCCGACGCCGGCAGGCGAAGGCAAAACGACGACCTCGGTCGGGCTCGCCGATGCGATGAACCTCATCGGAAAGAAGACCCTGCTTTGCCTACGCGAGCCGTCGCTCGGGCCGGTGTTCGGCATCAAGGGCGGCGCTGCGGGCGGCGGCTATGCCCAGGTGATCCCCATGGAGGACATCAACCTCCATTTCACCGGCGACTTCCACGCCATCGGCGCGGCAAACAACCTGCTTGCTGCGATGCTCGACAACCATATCAAGCAGGGCAACGAACTCGGCATCGACCCGCGCCGCGTGGTGTGGCGCCGCTGCGTGGATATGAACGACCGCCAGCTGCGCAATGTCGTCGATGGCCTCGGCAAGGTGACCGACGGCATGCCACGTGAAGACGGCTTCGACATCACGGTGGCCTCCGAGATCATGGCGGTGTTCTGCCTTGCGAAAGACCTCACCGACCTGAAGGAGCGTCTCGCGCGCATGGTGATCGCCTACACCTATGACGGCAAGCCGGTCACGGCGGCGGACATCCACGCCCAAGGCGCGATGTGCGCGCTGCTGAAAGATGCGATCAAGCCGAATCTCGTGCAGACGCTCGAGGGCAATCCGGCGTTTGTCCACGGTGGCCCCTTCGCGAACATCGCGCACGGCTGCAATTCGATCATCGCGACCACGACGGCGCTCAAGCTCGCCGACTATGTGGTCACGGAAGCGGGCTTCGGCGCCGACCTCGGCGCGGAGAAGTTCTTCGACATCAAATGCCGCATGGCAGGGCTAGCCCCTGATGCGGTGGTCATCGTGGCGACGGTGCGTGCCCTGAAATACAACGGCGGCGTCGCGCGCGCCGACCTCGGCGCGGAAAACCTCGAGGCGCTCGAGGCGGGGCTTGCGAACCTCGTGCAGCATGTGGACAACATCCAGAAGGTGTTTGGCCTGAATGCCGTCGTGGCGATCAACGAGTTTCCCACCGACACGCAGGCCGAGCTCGATCTCGTGCGGAAGCACTGCGAGGCCTCGGGGGTGAACGTGGCGCTCTCGCAGGTGTGGGCGAAGGGCGGCGAAGGCGGCAGGGAACTCGCCGAAGAGGTGATTCGCCTTTGCGACGAGCCGAGCAACTTCACCTTCGCCTACAACACCGAAGAGACGATCGAGCAGAAGCTCAACGACATAGCGACGAAGGTCTACCATGCCGACGGCGTTGATCTCACCTCTGAGGCGCAGAACCAGCTGCGTACTTTGAATGAGCTTGGCTTCGACAAGCTGCCGATCTGCATGGCGAAGACACAGTATTCCTTCAGCGACGACCCTGCCAAACTCGGTGCGCCGCGCGACTTCCGCATCACCGTGCGCAACCTGAAGGTGTCGGCGGGCGCGGGCTTCGTCGTGGCGCTCACCGGCGACATCATGACGATGCCTGGGCTTCCAAAGGTGCCGGCGGCGGAGAACATCGACGTGACGCCCGATGGCAAGATCACGGGGCTGTTCTAATGCGTTGAAAGGAGTCAGAGGTGGCAGACGAGGGAAAGCAGATCGACAAGGCGCAGATAGAGGATGCGATCAGGCAACTTCTTGTCGCTATTGGCGAAGACCCCGAGCGCGAAGGCCTGCAGGGCACGCCTGAGCGTGTTGCGCGCGCGTGCGAGGAGCTGTTCTACGGCATGCGTGAAAACCCCGCCTCCCATCTGGCGAAACAGTTTTCGGAGGACAAGCACGAGGAAATGGTGCTCATCCGCGACATCCCGTTCTCGTCTATGTGCGAGCACCACCTTCTTCCGTTCGTTGGCAAGGCCCATGTGGCGTACATCCCCAAAGGGGGGAACATCACGGGGCTTTCAAAGATCGCACGCTGCGTGGAAGGGTTTGCGCGCAGGCTGCAACTTCAGGAGCGTCTGACCGCGCAGATCGCCGACGCCTTGGTGGAGGAGCTTGACCCCATCGGCGCACTTGTGGTGATCGAGGCCGAGCACAGCTGCATGACGATTCGCGGTGTGAAAAAGCCCGGCTCGGTCACGGTGACCTCGGCGGTGCGCGGCAGCTTCAAGAGCGACAGCCGCACCCGCGAGGAAGCGCTCTCGCTTTTGAGGCGATAAGGAGTGAGCTTCGACTATCGGGCGTATTTGACGGACGGCCGCTGGACGGGGTCGCGCCTTGGGCTTTCCCGCATGGCCGAGCTGTTGGAGCGCTTAGGGCGCCCGCAGGACGACTTGCGATTCGTGCACGTGGCGGGCACGAACGGGAAGGGCTCGGTGTGTGCCTATCTTTCGCGTATCTTGCGGTGTGCCGGTTTGAAGGTGGGTGTGTTCTCAAGCCCGTGGCTCGTTGATTTCGAAGAGCAGATACAAATTAACGGCACGAACATTTCCCCTGATGAGCTGAGGGAGATCGCGGAAGTCATCCGCGATGCGGCGGATGCGATGGACGATCATCCCACCGAATTCGAGATGGTGTTCGCCGCAGCGCTGTGCGCGTTTGCGCGGGCACAATGCGAAATGGTGATTCTCGAAGTGGGCCTCGGAGGTCGCCTCGACGCGACCAACGTGATCGATGCGCCTGAAGTGTGCGTCATCACGCCCATCGGCTTCGACCACACATACATTCTTGGCGATACGATTGAGGCGATCGCGCGGGAGAAGGCGGGCATCATCAAGCAAGGGACGTGCGTGATCACGTGCCCGCAGGAGAAGGATGCCGCTCGGGTGATTGCCGATCGTGCGAAGGAAGTCGAGGTGCCGCTTTTCGTAAGCGATGAGAGCAGATTGATGGTGGGTGCCGTTGACGAGAATCTTGCCGTGCGCACGTTCGCTTATCGGAGCCAGACCTACCAGACGCAGATGCTCGCGTCGTATCAACCGCGTAATGCCGCTCTCGCAATTGAGGCTGCGCAAGCCATGCGAGGACGTGGTTTTCGGGTTTCCGAGGCGGCCATCGAAGAGGGCGTTTCGCAGGCGCAGCTGGTCGGGCGATTCCAGATTGTTGGGCGCAACCCGCTGACGATCATCGATGGCAGCCATAACCCGATGGGCGTTCGAGCGCTTATGGAAACACTTGAAGATGTGTGCGGGAAAAAGCGTTGTGTGTTCATCATGGGAGTTCTTGCCGACAAAGATGTGGAAACTATGGTGGATACGGCGATGCCCCATGCTGAGGCATTCGTCACGGCGACGCCACCCAACCCGCGGGCGCTATCAGGCGAAATGCTCGCTGAGCTTCTTCGCGAAAAAGTCGCCGAGCTCGGATACGATGGGCAAGGGGAGCCTCCGTTAGTGCAGGTGGCGGAAAGCGCTGCCGAGGCGCTTTATATGGCGCGCGATCTAGCGTGTGAAATCGCCACAGAACGGACAGGCGGTGCGAAGTTAGAAAAGACGGATGGCGCGAAGACGGATGGGATGGTCAACGAGACGTCGCAAAAGCCTCACGAGCGAGGAAACGAAGGTGTCGTGTGCGCCTTCGGCAGCCTCTATCTGGTCGGCGATTATCTCCGCGCCCTTGAAAATGAGGGCCTTTGGCAAACGAAGAGAGGATAAACGATGTACGGACTTCGAACGGAAGGGCATTTCGATGCGGCACATTTTCTTTCGGACTATGAGGGAAAATGCGAAAACCTCCATGGACATCGATGGAAGGTCGTCGTCTATCTTCAGCAGGCCGAGCTGCAGAAAGAGGGCCAGGCGCGCGATATGGTCATCGATTTCGCCGATTTCAAGGCGGCGCTTAAGCGTGTGCTCGATGAGTTCGACCATCGCCTGATCGTGGAAGAGGGCTCCCTCGAAGCCGAGACGATACGCCAGCTCGAAAAAGAGACGTTTCGCCTTGCGGTGGTGCCGTTTCGTACGACAGCGGAAAACCTTGCGCGCTATGTTTGCGAAAGGCTCATGGAGGATGGGCTTCCCGTCGAGCACGTGGAAATGTACGAAACCGACCTCAACTGCGCGCTTTATTTTCCGCACCAATAGATACGAAACCTTAAAAACGTGTAATTTTAGTGGTATGTGAAACCTCAAAAACGTGTAAAAAACAAGGTATACGAAACCTCAAAAATGTGAAAGAGGCTCTATAATACCGTTATCAGATCCAACATAAAGGCGAGGCGTTGAGACGGGGTGATGCTGCGTGCTCAAGAGAAAAGCTTATGATCATCTGCTCAGATGGAAAAGGGAAAGCAACGGTTCAAGTGCCCTGCTGATTGAAGGAGCGCGCCGCGTCGGGAAATCTTATATCGCCGAGGAATTCGGCAGGAACGAATATGAATCGTATGTATTGGTAGACTTCTCCCTCGTGTCAAACGAGTTCAAGCAGACCTTCATCGATACGCGCACCGACCTCGATTCGTTTTTCCTCTATCTCGCCGCGCAATATGGCGTCACGTTGAAAGAGCGAAACTCGCTGGTTGTATTCGATGAAATCCAGCTCTTTCCCCCTGCGCGCGAATTCATCAAGCATCTTGTTGCCGATGGAAGATATGACTATCTCGAAACAGGATCGCTCGTTTCCCTTGAGAGCATGGCGGCAGATATATTGATTCCATCGGAAGAAGAGTCGTTACGTATGTCCTCGTTGGATTTTGAGGAGTTCCTCTGGGCGCTGGGTGAAGAAGGTTTGGGCAACTTGATTCGCCAATCATTTGAAGAGGAGCGCGGACTTCCCGACGATCTCCATCGAAAGGCCATGCGCCTTTGGAGGGAATATGTGCTTGTCGGGGGATTGCCCCAGGCAGTTCTTGCCTATCAAAAAGGTCGCGACATGATGGCCGCCGACAGGGCAAAGCGCCTTGTCTTGAAGTTGTATCGCGAAGATATAGAAAAGTACGGGGGGTCTGAGGCAAAGAGAATCAAGGCAGTGTTCGATGCCATTCCCGGGCAGCTTTCAAAACATGAGAAGAAACTCGTCTACACGCAGGTAGAAGAGGGGTCGCGCTCAAGGGAGTTTATGACGGCGTTCTCGTGGCTCAATGATGCCGCGACGGTAAACCTGTGTACTCGTTGTTTCGATCCCGCAATAGGCTTGGCTCTCAGCGCTGATGACTCCACGGTGAAATGCTACTTGGCCGATACAGGCTTGCTTGCGACGATGGCCTTCTCCTCTATCGAGGCCGCCATGCCGGATGTCTATAGACAGGTGCTTCTGGGGGGAGTTGATGTAAACGAGGGAATGCTTGCAGAAAATGCCGTCGCCCAGCAGTTGAGATCAAACGGCCATCCGCTCTTTTTCTATTCGAAGGCATCGCCTGACAAAAACGAGAGAATGGAGATTGACTTTCTCGTCGTGGCGCCTTATCCCAATGCCGCGTTGAAGCCCCGTATAAGCCCGATAGAAGTCAAATCGAGCAAGCGTTATACCACCGTCTCGCTTGACAAATTCAAAAAGAAGTTTGGGAAGCGAGTCGGCGTGCAATATGTTCTCCATACGCGCCCTTACGCTTCTCTGCCAGAGCGAAAGTGCCTGCCGCTTTACATGGCTTTTTGCCTCTGATTATTATTGTGCCGTTCTGACGAGCCAACTACATTATTCGTGCAGCACCCTCGCTCACCGACTACGCCCACCTGTGTAAAATATGTTTGAGATAACTGAAAGAAAGGCGAATGAATGGCTGAGATTTGGAAGGGTGCGCCGGTTGCGAAAGCGATAAACGAGCGCACCGAGCAGGTTGTTAAATCGCTTGTTGAGAAGGGGATACAGCCCTGTTTGGCGATTGTTCGCGTGGGAGAGCGCCCTGATGACATCGCCTATGAGCGCAGCAGCGTGAAGGCGCTCGATCGCCTTGGTATGCAAGCACGTCTTCTCGCCTTTCCCGAAACGATCTCTCAGGCGGAAATGGAAGATGCGGTCACCGCGCTGAACGACGATGAAGCGGTGAACGGCATTCTCCTTCTGCGCCCGCTTCCGCGAACGCTCGATCAAAACGCCCTCCTTAATATGATCAACCCCGTGAAAGACGTGGATGGCGTGACGCCCATCTCATTCGCTACCGTTTACGCCGGTTACGGTGAAGGCTTCGCGCCCTGCGATGCCGAGGCGGCGATTAAGATGCTCACCGGCAACGGCGTCAATCTGAAAGGGAAGGACATCGTGGTGGTGGGGCATTCCCTTGTTGCGGGTCGCGCCATCGCGGCGCTCGCGCTTCTGCAGGATGCCACGCCGACGATCTGCCATATTAATTCCGTCGATGTGGCGGCGCACACGCGCACGGCTGAAATCGTTGTGTTGGCAACGGGAAATACCGAAGGCTTCGGCGCCGAGTTCTTCTCGCCGGAGCAGATGGTCATCGATGTGGGCATCGGCGTCAGCAAGAAGACCGGCTTGCTTGCCGGTGATGCGGATTTCGAAACGGTGGAACCGCTGGTCGCCGCCATCACGCCCGTCCCCGGCGGCATCGGGCCTCTCACCGTGAGCATGCTTATGGCGCACGTTGCCCAGGCGGCGTGCAGGCAGGCGGGAATTTCTTGCTAACTTCGCGCGAAGGAGGCTTGCGCGAAGTTAGCTCGCGCTAAAGGCTTCGGCCAATAATTACGCGCTGATCACTTTGCCGCACGCGATATGATCGCGGGTCACACGTGTGCCGTCGGCAAGCGTGCAGTCAGGGCAAATCTCCAGCAAGGGCGTCACGACGAAATCCCGCTCGAGTGCGCGCGGATGCGGCAGGGTGAGCGCGGGGTCGGCAGAGCAAAAGCCCTCGTAGTCGATGATGTCGATGTCAATCGTGCGCGGGGCGTTGGGGAAGGGCCTCGTGCGTCCGAGCAAGTCCTCGATAAAGTGCAGCTGATCGAGCAGCAGATAAGGCGGAAGGGCGGTCTCGATCAGCGCAACTGTGTTGGTGAATGCTTCCTGCTCTTCGTAATAGGCGGGTTCGCTTTTCACGAAGGGTGCTATGGCGATAACCTGCGTTTCGGGAAGCAGGCGAATCGCTTCGAGTGCCTGCTCGATGAGCGAAGGCGCATCACCGACGTTTCCTCCGAAGGCGAGAATAACCCGCCGCGCATTCAGCTCGTTCAACGTCTCTGGTGTGCTCTGTGCATCCGCGGCGGTTTCATTTTCACGAACATCCCATCCAAAGTTCCATCCAGCGGGCTTCTGCCCCACATGAATCGCGGCAATTCCTCCCACAAGATTCTTCCACGTAATGTTTTGGAAGCCCGCCTCAGCAAGCATCGCCGCGAAATCCTGTTGAGCAGGAAAGGCGCGAATCGACTGCGTGAAGTAATGAAATACACTGGAGTTTCCCGTGAGCAGCTTGCCCCAAAGCGGAATGCCAACGGCAAGATAGGCGTGATAGAGGGTGGCCCACAGCGGATTGGTCGGCTGCGAGAACTCCAAGCAAACGAAGGTGCCGCCCGGCGCAAGGACGCGGTAGATCTCGGCGAGCGCACGTTCGCGTTCCGGCATGTTGCGAATGCCATAGGCCATCGTCACGGTGGAAAATGAGTTGTCGGGGAAGGGCATTTGCTGAGCGTCCACTTCCAAAAACGTAACAGGAACGCCGCAAGCTTCGCCCTCCTCATAGCGCGCTTTCGCCACATCGAGCATCGCCGGCACAAGGTCGGTGCACCAGATGGCCTGGGGGTGCTTCTTCCGCGCACAGGCGAACGTCACTTCTCCCGTTCCCGCCGCCACATCGAGCAGCAGAGATTTCCCATTAAGCGGCGCCGTTTCCACCAAGCGCTTCGTCCATTGAACACAGAATCCAAACGATGAGAGGCGGTTGAAGATGTCGTAACGGTCGGCGATGCCGGTGAAAATGGCCCGCGTCCGATTCGCGGCAAGCTCGGCGGGCGCCGCGTTGCCGGTAGCTGGATCGATGCTCGTCATGTCAGAGCGAGTGTGGTGAGCGGTGTGAGCAAGGTGGGCGTGCGGCTCGGCTGGTTGGCTTGCAAGGGAGTCGTTATGGTTTTGTGTGGCGCTCATCCAGTTCTCCTTCGTCGGGTGTTCGACATTCTACGCTATTTCGCACCCCGTCAGTTGTTCCAAGTGTCATTCGGTGAAGATAGCGATCTCTCGAAGCGATCTCCCAAGCGCTCTCCCGAAGCGTTCCCCATGCTAATTCTCAGTCCGAAGGTCGGCAATGGGCTTTTCATCGAAACGGATGGGGAAACCCGCACGGCACGGGGAGTTTATTCGGAGAGGTGCTATTATGGCTTGATACGTCTTTTTAGCCGCGTAACGTAGGGATATAAAGAAGGGAAGCGATGCTGTTAAAAGCTCGATATGTGCTGCCGATTTCCGCCGATATCATCGTCGACGGTGGCATTGTCGTGCGCGATGGGGCTATCGCCGATATTGGTCCCTTCGAGGTGGTAAGGCTTCGCAATCCCGAAGAAGAGGTCGTCGATTACGGAACGGCGGCCTTGATGCCGGGGCTTGTGGATGTTCATACGCATCTGGAATATTCCGTCATGCGTGGGCTTTCTCCCGATCTTCCCTACGTTCCGTGGGTGTTCGAAATGCTTCGCCAAGCGGCGAAGATGGATCCGAATGATTGGTACGATTCGGCGATTTTGGGGGGCCTTGAGGCGATATCGAACGGCATTACCTGCGTAGGCGACATAACCGTGCGCAGGGAAATGGTGAAAGCCGCTTCGGAGCTGGGTTTGCGTGCCGTTCTTTATCGCGAAGTCGGCGCGATGGACAAGCGTCGCGTGGGTTATGCGATGAATCAGGCGGAGCGCGATATCGCCGATTGGGCCGAGCTTTATGGCTCGAACTTACTTCATATTGGCATCGCCTCCGCGCCGGTTTTCATGTGCCATCCGCTTGTTTATGGCAAAGTGGCCGCTTTTGCTCGCGAAGAAGGCCTGCGCGTCGCCATGCGTTTGGCCGGCAGTCGCGAAGAGGTGAATTTCGTACGCTATGGCTCGTCGCCCTTCGCTGTCGATACATTGAACGATCGTGGCGGCTATGTGGAAGTGCCCCCGTGGCTTCCCACTGGCACATCCCCCATTCGCTACGCGCTGAACTGGGGTGCCTTTGAGGCGGATCACGTGCTGGTGATCCATGCGGTGTATATCGACGAACATGACTTGCGCAAGATGAAGGAATATCAGGTTGCCGTTGGCGTGTGTTCGCGCTGCAACGCGCAGCTAGGCATGGGCGTTGCTTCAGTCGGGGAGCTGGTTCGCTCCGGCCTTGCCGTCGGTGTCGGAACCGATTCGCCGGCAGCCGTCGATTCCACCGACGTTTTCCGCGAGCTCGCCATCGGAATGCTTCTGCAACGGGCAACGCACTCCCATGAATTCGCGGACGCGAAGATGATGCTTCGTCTGGCAACTGAAGGCGGAGCTCGTGCCTTAGGGCTGGAGGACAGCATCGGCACGCTGGATGTGGGAAAGCGCGCCGACATCATCGCTGTCGATCTTTCGGTGGCAGGGCAGACGCCGCTTTTGAACATCGAATCGACGATCGTGAACACCTGCACCGGAAACGATGTGTTGATGACGATGGTGGATGGTGAGGTGCTGTACGAGAAGAACCAATGGCATGTGGATGTTGATGTGGCTCACAACATCGTGAGAGTCATCGGAATTCGGAATAAGCTGAGGGCGTAACGATGGCACAGGGAAAGCAGTCAAAGCAGTCAAAGAGCAAAAATGCCTCGAAGCTCACGCGGGCCCAACGGGCGGCGCGGGTGCAGGCGGCACGGGAAAGACAGCGGCTTGATGAGGAACGCCGTGCGAAAGCATTGAGAACGAAGCAGATATTTACCGTCGTTGTGTGTATCATTTTGGTTTTGGCGTTGGGTATCCCGACGATAGCGCTTACGGTGCTTTCGTCATAGAAAGGAAAAGCGATGTTTGGTATAAGCGGGTTTGAGTTTTTTCTCATACTGCTTTTCGGCTTTCTGATCTTTGGTCCGGATAAGTTGCCCGCATTGGCGAAGTCGATCGGTGACGCGATCAACAAATTCCGTGGAGCTCAGGAAGAGATGAGCAGCGTGTTGCAAACCGAATCGGGGAATGTCGCAGACGCGTTGAATAATCCTCTTGATACGCTTGAGAAGGTTGCCGAGCAGGCGACCGATACCGCCAAAACCGGTGCCGCGGCGGCAACGGCTGCGGCGGGCGCAGGAGCGGCGAAGGCAGGCGCCGCCAAGACGGGAGCTGCGAAGGCTGGCGCTGGCGCCGCCAAGACGGGAACTGCGAAGGCGGGCGCCGCCAAAGCTGGCGCCGCCAAGACGGGAACTGCGAAGGCGGGCGCCGCCAAAGCTGGCGCCGCCAAGACGGGAGCTGTGGCCAAGACAGGAACTGCGGCGAAACCCGCGGCCTCGAACGCTGCGAAGCCCACTGCCGCCAAGCCTGCGGCCGCCAAGGCCACTGCCGCCAAGCCTGAGGCAGCGAAACCCGCAACGAAAACGAGCACTGCGGCCAAACCTGCGAAAGATAGCTCCACGAAAGACGCTGAGCCTGTGCAAGAACCCGCGAAGGAACCCGAGCCCACGTCGTTTTCCGCTCGCAAGGCGAAGCACGATCGCGAGCGTGAGGAAAAGCGCATCGCCGAGCAAAAGGCTGCCGACGAGGAGTGGATGAAGGCGAAAGAGGCAAAGGACGCCGAGACGCGTGAGCGTGCGCGCGCCCATGCTGAAAAGGTTTCAGCCGAAGCGCGCAAACGCCGCGAGGAACAGCGCGCTGAACAGGAAAAGGCGAAAACCGCCACAACCGCCACCGAGGGCAAGCCCGGCTCCGATGCCAAGAAAACAGAGACGCCCTCGACGGCGAATAAGGCAAAAACTTCGGAGGCGCCTCAGGCTGCAGATAAATTGAAAATAACGGAAGCGAAAGACGGGAAGGAGGAATAGCGATGCCAATCGGTCCAGCGCGTATGCCGCTTTTTGACCATCTCGGCGAGCTGCGCATGCGGCTCGTGCGTATCGTTGCCTGCCTCGGTATAGCGGTCATCGTTTTCTATTTCGCCGCACCCACGATGGGTCAGTTCTTGCTTCTTCCGATCGATGGCTTTATCCCCAATGATGGGGCGGGCTATGCCGACCTTGTTGCCCTCGATCCTTTTGAAGCATTTGCCGTAAGATTCCAAATCTCGCTTTGGGCAGGGGTTGTGGCCACGGCGCCCGTTATTCTTTGGCAGCTGCTCGCGTTTTTCCTTCCGGCGCTGAAGCCGAAAGAGCGCAAGTGGTTCTTGCCGACGTTTATCGCGGCGGTGGCGCTTTTCATCTTCGGAACGATCTTCTGCTACTTCATGATCCTTCCGCCGGCGTTCCAATGGCTGACCGAGCAGGCCTTCGGGCTTGGCACGGTGATGCCGCGCATGTCCAGCTACATCGATGTGATCATCAAGTTCGAATTGGGCTTCGGCCTTGCGTTCGAGCTTCCGCTTGTCATTTTCTATCTCGTCATCTTCGATATCGTGCCCTATAAGAAATTGCGTGCAAGCTGGCGCGTCGTGTACGTGGTGCTTATGGTTCTCTGTGCCGTGATCACGCTTGATGCGAGTCCGGTGACCATGCTGCTCATGTTTGCGGCGATCATCGTGCTTTACGAGGCATCGTTGCTCGTTGCGCGCATCGTGCTTGCGAAGCGCATCAAACGAAAAGCCGCCGAGGAAGCGGCCGAAGAGGCGGAGGACTAAGGGCTTTTTGGAGCAACGGTGCATGAGCTTGGCTTGATGACGGGAGTGGTGGACGCGGTTTGCGATGCGGCACGCAATGCCGGCGCAACGCGCGTCTACGAGGTGCACCTTTCAATCGGGGAAATGACCGAGGCGATTCCCGACGCCCTTGAATTTGCTTTCGAAGTGCTGCGTGATCAAGACCCCCTGCTTGAGGGTGCGCAGCTTTTCATGAAGCAGGTTTCACCGAGAAGCGTGTGCCACGCCTGCGGTCAGGAGTTTTCCCACGACCGCTTCCATAGAACATGTCCTGAATGCGGAAGCCTTCAGACGGAGCTTATCGCGGGGCGCGACCTTACCATCGATTCGATCGAGGCGGAGGTCCCCGACGACGAGCAATCGGCAGTGGATGAGAAGGCATAAGGAGAACGCACGAATGCAGATAGATATCAATAAATCTGTTTTTGAACGAAATGACGCGCTCGCATCGCAGCTGCGCAAGCGCTTTTCCGAGAACCATGTGTACGTGGTGGACATATGCGCGAGCCCGGGGGCGGGGAAGACCTCGACCATCCTCGCCACCATCGATGCGCTTTGCGACGAGTTCAACATCGCTGTCATCGAAGGCGATATCGCCAGCTCGGTGGACGCCGAGCGCATCAAAGCCGCTGGCATTCCCGCCGTGCAGATCAACACGGGAGGGGCTTGCCATCTGGAAAGCTCGATGATCACCCGCGCGGTCGATGTGCTCGATCTTGAGCGGCTCGATCTCATCATCGTTGAGAACGTGGGAAATCTCGTCTGCCCGACGGATTTCGATCTCGGTGAAAACGCGAAGGTCATCATTCTCTCGGTGCCGGAAGGCGATGACAAGCCGCTGAAATACCCCGGGATCTTCGAGGTTTCGCAGGCGGTCATCCTGAACAAGGTGGACACCGCGCCGCTCTTCAATTTCGATGAAGAGGCGTTTCGCAATGCTGTGCAGACGCTGAACCCGAACGCGCCGATCTTCCCCATATCCGCGACGGCGGGGCAGGGCGTCGAAGAGTGGACGGAATGGCTTGCCGGTGAAATTCGTCGCGTGCAGGAAACCTGATGTTCATAAAGTCCGGCATTCGGAGGCTTATACTCTGCGTGGAGTTCAAGGGGCCTGACAGTCAGAAACCTTGATGCGAAAAAGAGCGCTCAAGGAAGCTCTGAGGCCCGAAGGAGGGCAAGCATGGAAGCTCAGGAGAAATATCTCGTCTGCATGGAGGCGACGCGCGAATTCATGGCAGCATCGGGGCTTACCGATGTGGTCATCGGGCTTTCAGGCGGAATTGATTCCAGCGTCGTTGCGGCGTTCGCCGTCGATGCATTGGGCGCCGAACATGTGCACGGCGTGCTGCTTCCTGGGCCTTATTCGAGCGAGCATTCCGTCGACGATGCCATCGATCTTGCTGAAAGGCTTGGCATAGGCTATTCGACTGTTTCCATCACGAAGCCCTATGAGGCGTTTGCCGAGGTTCTCGCCGAACCATGCGGGGGAGCGCTTTTGGGCACGGCGGCGGAGAACACGCAGGCGCGGTGCCGCACGGTGTGCATCATGGCGCTTGCGAACGCCTATAACTGGGTGATGCTGAACACAGGGAATAAAAGCGAAGCGGCCATGGGGTATTCGACGCTCTATGGCGATACCGCTGGCATGTTCGCGCCGATCGGCGGGCTGTATAAGACCGACGTGTATGCCGTCGCGCGCTGGAGAAACGAGGAAAGCGATTTCAAGCGCGAGGTGCCGCCTATCCCTGAGCATGTGCTCACGAAGCCGCCGAGTGCCGAGCTTGCCCCTGGTCAGAAGGACGAATCGAGCTTGGGAATCTCCTATGACGAGCTTGATCGCATCCTCATCGCCGCTAATGAGCAAGGTGCGAGTGTCGAGGACATCGTTGCGCAGGGATTTTCGCGCGAGCAGGTGGAGCGCGTGCTCGATCGTTATCGCCGTTATGCGTTCAAACGCGAGATGGAGCCCCCATTTCCCATCATCGACTATGAGAAATAAACCGTGAAAGCGAAAGACGTTTTGTATAACCCGGTGCCGATGTCGGCTACTGATTGGCTTGTCGATATGGTGATCGCGGCAGGCGCCTTCGGTTTCGGCATTTTGCAGTTGACGCTCAGCGCAAATAGCCTCATTTTCGATGAGTTCACGAGACGAATGATCAACATTCAACCGCTTATTCCTTCGGCGATCGGCCTGTTCTATGTAGCTCTGACAACGGTTCCTCTCGTTGTCAGACGCCGCTTACCTTGGGTGGTGCTTGCCTTCATCCTCGTTTCGTGGGCGGTGCTTCAGGCCCAGTTCCAGATCGTTAGCATATCGCCGGTCGGCCCGATGATCGCCGTGTTCACGGTCGCGTTCGAGCGAACGCGCATCGAGGCGTTCATTGCTGGCACCGTGGCTGTTATTCTCGTAGCGGTTATTCCCGTGCACACGAATGCGCAGATTCTCACCCAGCTTACGATCGTGCAAAATATCGCGCTCATTGTGGCAGCGGCGCTTGCCGGTTACGCCTTTCACCTGCGGCAGGATTATGTTCGTGAGGCCGAGGAGCGCGCGCGTGCAGCCGAGCTATCGCTTCATCGGGAGGCCGAGCGTCGCGTTGAGGAGGAGCGCGTGCGTATCGCGCGTGAGGTCCACGACATCACGGCGCATTCGCTTTCGGCGGTAAGCATTCAGGCGGCGGCAGCCGAACGGCTTATCGACAAAGATCCCGCAGCAGCGAAGGAAACCATTCGCACGGTACGGCAAACCGCCAAATCGTCCCTCAACGATATTCGAGCGCTTATCAGTGTGCTGCGTATGGGGGACGAAAAACCCGAGCAGCAGCCAACGCAGGGCACCGATCGCCTCGTCGATCTCATCGGTTATCTGAAAGATGCCGGCATCAATGCGGCCCTCGATGTAAAAGGCTACGAAAGGAGCAAGGTTCCTGCCCACATTGACGTGGGGCTTTTCGGAATAGCGCGCGAGGCAACGACCAACATCGTGCGCCATGCTCATGCGAAAAACGCGTCCATCGTGTTAACGAGCGATGGCGAAGAGGCAAGCCTTATGATCAAAGACGACGGTATCGGAACGCTTGGAGATCATGCGAGCGAGGGCTCGGGGCATGGCATCGAAGGCATGCATGAACGCGTGAGGCTACTTGGCGGCACATTCGAAGCGGGCGATCTTGCCGAAGGCGGATTTGTCGTATGGGCGCGCGTGCCGATCGCCCATGGCGAGGAGGCATAGACGATGGAGGGTTCCACGAACACGCGAGTTCTTGTGGTAGACGATCAAGAGCTCGTACGAAGCGGCTTCGTTGCCATTCTTTCGTCCTACGAGGGAATCGAGGTCGTTGGGCAGGCACGCAATGGCGTGGAGGCGGTGGCGCGGGCGCAGGAGCTTCGGCCTGACGTTGTGCTGATGGATATTCGCATGCCGGAAAAAGACGGTATCCAAGCGACGCGCGACATCACCGAAAATCCCCTGCTTCGTAAAACCCATGTGCTGGTGCTGACGACGTTCGACATCGATGAATACGTCTTCGACGCGCTGGAAGCGGGCGCAAGCGGCTTTTTGCTGAAAGACGCCGAACCTGACGACATCGTTTCCGCCATCCATATCGTGGCGGCGGGGGATGCCCTTATTCAGCCCTCGGTGATGAGCAGGCTGGTGGAAACCTTCGTGGCGGTGCGCCCGCGCACGGGATTGGGCGGATCGGAAGAGAGGCGAGCGCGACAGGCAGCGCTTGAAACGCTCACCGACCGCGAACGGGAGATTCTTATCCTCGTGGCGCGGGGGCTGAGCAACGACGAAATTGCCGAGCGGTTGTTCATCTCTCCTGCGACCGTGAAAACGCACCTCGCACGCATTATGAGCAAAACACAATCGCATGATCGCGCACAGCTTGTTGTGTTCTCCTATGAAACAGGGATCGTGACGCCCGGCGCGTGATTGCGCACATCGCGGTGCATTACGCCCGAGGCGAACGACCGTGCAAACGACCGAGCAACCCCAAAGCAAACGCCCGTGCTAGCGCCGAATTTGTCTCGAAATTGTCTCCTACGGAGAAAATGCGAAAACACCTTGCATTCATCTCGCGCAATGCTATCATGACAACCTGTTTAGCACTCGTTCGCTTTGAGTGCTAGCACCAACCACTTGGGATTAACAGGAACGAGTTCCCTGATAACCGCAGGAAAGTTTTCGATTGAAAGGAAGGCGTCATATGAGTTTAAAGCCACTCGGTGATCGCGTTGTCGTCAAGGCAGACGAGGTGGAGCAGACCACCGCTTCAGGTCTTTATCTGGCATCTGAATCGAAGGAAAAGCCCACGACCGGTGTTGTGAAGGCCGTTGGCGAGGGCAAGCTCGACAAAGAGGGCAAGCATCTGCCGATGCCCGTCGCGGTTGGCGACCATGTCATCTTCGGGAAATATGGCGGCACGGAAGTTGATATCGACGGCGAAACGGTGCTCATCCTTCGCGCCGACGACATTTACGCCGTAATCGACTAAAGGCGAGATCGCTCAAAAGGAGCCCTACAAGGGGGACGCCCTTTTGAATGACGAAGGCTCCATCATTGAAGCGGCGGCCTTCTTAAAACAACGAATTTGAAACCTATGGTGAAAGGATAGAGGAATGGCGAAAGAGATTAAGTTTGAGGCTGATGCACGCAGCCGTTTAGCGGCCGGAGTGAGCAAGCTCTCGGACGCGGTGAAGGTAACGCTTGGCCCGAAGGGCCGCTATGTGGCGCTTGAGAAATCCTACGGCGCGCCGGTCATCACCAACGACGGCGTGACGGTTGCCCGCGAGATCGAGCTTGAGGATCCGGTTGAGAACATGGGCGCCCAGATGGTGCGCGAGGTTGCCGTGAAGACGAACGACGTCGCCGGCGACGGCACCACCACCGCCACCCTGCTCGCCGAGGTCATCGTGAGCGAGGGCCTGCGCAACGTGACTGCCGGCGCTGATGCGCTTGGCATTCGTCGCGGCATCCAGAAGGCCACCGATGCGGTCGTCGAGGCGATCAAGGCCGACGCAGAGACCGTTTCCACCAAGGAGCAAATCGCCAACGTCGGAACCATTTCCGCAGGCGACCCCACCATCGGCGCGAAGATCGCCGAGGCGATGGACAAAGTGGGCAAGGACGGCGCGATTTCCGTCGAGGAAAGCCAGACCTTCGGCATGGAGATGGAGCTCGTCGAGGGCATGCAGTACGACCGCGGCTACATTTCTCCTTATATGGCCACCGATATGGAAAAGATGGAAGCGGTCCTCAAAGACCCGTACATCTTGCTGACCGATCAAAAGATGAGCAATATCCAAGAAATGGTTCCGCTGCTGGAAGAGGTCATGCGTTCCGGTCGTCCGCTGTTCGTGGTGGCAGAGGACGTTGAGGGCGAAGCGCTCGCAACCCTTTTGCTCAACCGTCTGCGTGGCACGTTCAATTGCGTTGCCATCAAGGCCCCCGGCTTCGGTGATCGCCGTAAGCGCATCCTCGAGGACATCGCTGCTGTCACCGGCGCGCAGGTTATCGACAAGGACTTCGGCATGACCTTGGCCGATGCTACCATCGATATGATGGGCACCGCCAAGACCGTCAAGGTGACGAAGGACACGTCGCTCATCGTCGACGGTGCGGGCGACAAGAAGGCCATTCAAGACCGCATCGCGCAGATCAAGGCCGAGATCGAGCGCACCGACTCCGACTTCGACCGCGAGAAACTGCAAGAGCGCTTGGCGAAGCTCTCCGGTGGTGTGGCCGTGCTGAAGGTGGGCGCTGCAACTGAGAGCGAGCTCAAGGAGAAGAAGAGCCGCATCGAGGACGCGCTTCAATCCACCCGCGCGGCCGTGGAAGAGGGCATCGTGCCCGGCGGCGGCGTTGCGCTTGTCAATGCGATTCCCGCGCTTGATTCGCTTGAGGCCGCTGACAAGGACGAGGAAGTCGGTATCGCGATCATCCGCAAGGCGCTTGAGGCCCCGATGCGCGCCATCGCGCAGAACGCCGGCTTCGAGGGTTCGGTTGTGGTCGAGCATGTGAAGGGTCTGCCCAAAGGCGAGGGCCTCAACTGCGACAACGGCGAATATGGCAACATGATCGCCATGGGCGTGAACGATCCGGTGAAGGTCACCCGTATCGCTCTTCAGGCAGCAGCCTCTGTGGCGGCGCTGATCCTCATCACCGAGGCGACCGTCAACGAGATTCCGAAAGATCCCGATCCGGCTGCAGCAGCGGCTGCCGCGGCTGCGGGCATGGGCGGCGGCGGAATGTACTAAGCCGCTAAGCCGCGTCTGCGCACACCAAAGCAGCAAAAACACGAAATGAGCAGGGAGCTGGTTCACGCCAGCTCCTTTTTTTGTGAGCCGAGCGTACTGCTTTTCGAACATTGCTTGGTGCAATCCGGTATATTCCTTTTCGCTCAAAACACCGAAATCCCTCTTTCAGGGTATTCATGTGATGCGTGACCTCGTAAAACAGGAGAGAATCGCTTTGCCTACACGCATTTTCACATGATAGAAGAAGGAGGGTTGGGAATGCGTTCACAAGAAAAAGTACAGCAAGCGATCAAGCATCAGGGCGGCATCAGCCGTCGCGGATTCTTAGGTGGAGCGGCGCTCGCCGCCGTGAGCGCCGCAGGCATGGCGGCATTTACGGGATGTGCCCCGCAAACGCAATCGCAGCCAAGCGGTGCTGCGACGAATGCGCAAGCACAGGCAACGGCAACAGCTCAAGTTCTGAATCCCCAAGACGACACCTACGATACCTATACCACGGATTTCTCGGCGATCTTCAGCCCGATCCAAGTTGGCCATCTTACCCTGAAGAACCGTATCATCAAATCGGCATCAGGAACCGTGGATCATCCGAAGAAGGATCTTGAAATCGCTCCAAATGAGCTTGAAGGCTATGGGAAGATCGCAGCAGGCGGCGCGGCGATGATCATGCTTGAGGCCGGGGCCTTAGGTGATAGAGGCTTTTCTACCGATGATACTGAAATTACCGCAGAGCAAGCGGTGCAATATGCGAAGCCGCTGGCCGATCACATCCACTCTTTCGATTGCTACTGCTGTTTTCAGATGAGCGCACCGGGTGGCATGATCGGACCGGTCCTTGTCAACGATATGACAAAGGAAGATATTGCCAATTTCCTCGATGCCTTTGGAGACCGCGTTTCGCGCCTCAAGGCTGCCGGTTTTGATGGCGTGGAAATCAAGGGCGCAACGACCGATGGCCTCAACGCGTTTCTCACAAGAAGGCAAAATCAGCGCGAGGACGAGTATGGTCCTCAAAGCATCGAGAATCGTGCTCGCCTCTTTGTCGAGATGATTGAAAAGGCGCGCGAGGCAGGCGGCGATGATTTTCTTGTTGC